>JAQWOT010000373.1 GCA_029245725.1 SAR324 cluster bacterium
CCCAAGCCAATCAAGTCGTTCTCACTGACAATGCTTTGGATCGCCTCCACGCAATGAAATTGCTGTCTGTCATCATCAGGCAGGAACATCGTTGCTACCCCATAGCGTCCTTCAGCGGGAAGAACAAACCCCAACTTGGTCGTTTCTTCTCGCAAGAATGCATCTGGTATCTGTACAAGGATCCCAGCACCATCCCCAGTTTCTGGATCAGCACCAATAGCTCCACGATGATTCAGATTGCAGAGTAGCTGCAGTCCTTTTTTGACGATGTCGTGAGATTTCTTGTTCTTGATATGTACAATGAATCCAACACCGCAACTATCATGCTCATGCTGGGGATCATACAGGCCCTGGGGCAAGGGATAGCCAAAGTTGTTCATCTGTGTCCTTGCTCGGAAGACAAATTCAATATTCAGTTCACCGGTCGCAGCTTTCTGAAATTAGGCGTTTTCTAACCCAATCGCGTCAGCAAGCGTATGGTGTTGAATTTTGTTCGCACGGGATTGCGATTCGGAAATTTCGCCGAGATCCGTTCAATTCTTGGGGAGATGGGATTGGCGTAAGCAGTCGATAACTCCGAAATTTTAATGAATGCCTTATATCATTCGGTTGTTTGAAACGCAATCGACAAGAATTTTCGTTATCGATTCCAAAGACAAGTCAATAGCTTAAAGTGCTGGACTGTAAAGCAGTCAAAAAGGGAAGGGGAAATCAATAACCTGAAGTGCAAAATGGCCCAAGAGCCATCTAATTCATAGCATTATTGCATCATGATTTCATGGAAGCGTGCCAACATAGGAAAGAACAATCCACAACGATGACGACGACCAGGTTCTGATAAATTGAATAGATTCATATAGCCTGAGAGTTGGGCTTTGTATCGTTGTTCCATTCTACTGAAAAAGGATTTGAAATCCTCTGAGTGCATCGGTTCGCTACTTTTGTAATCAATGATCCAACGCTGGTCATCCTCATCGACAAATGTTCGATCAATAATATATCTCTTGATCCCTTTTCCTGAATCTACCACAAGCTCATACTCATTTTTTGCGAGTCGATGGTGACCCAGAACCCATCTTCCATGCTCACTTGAAAGTGAGATTTCAATGATCGATTGAAGTTGGTTCAAGGCAGCTGGAATTAGTTTATTTGGAATACCTTTCTGACCCAAAGCCCACTGCCATTTTTTTCGCATTTCTTTTGGTTTCTCAAACGACCAATTCTCAAGCCCATCCTCCGAAATCTGTTGTAAAACCTGATGAACCTGCACTCCGATCTCCCTTCGAATCCAGCTTGGTGTCCCCATCATTGAGGTGGCAGCAGTATCTTCATAACGATCTGTCTCTTCATCACCAAGGTCATTTGGTTTGGAATTAACTTGTGAGGACACTTCGTTTTTCAATGCTGATTGAGGGATTCTAAGCAGTAGATCTCGTTGATCCAAGGCCATCTCTGCATAGCTCTGATTTTTGGTCTGATCATCAAACAAAACCTCTTCCTGAAGGTGGGGCCACAATCGCCACAACAAGCTTCCAGCATTGGGGGCTTTAGGCTGATCAGCATTGTCAAAGCCTACGCTTCCAAGAATTTGTAGATATTTCTTAGCGCGAGTCACAGCCACATAGAGCAAACGTGCTGATTCCAAATTAGCTTTCTGACTCTCGAGGCTCTGCAGATATGAATACAAGGGGTGCTGTTCTTGACCAGACTCTTGGATTGGAGCCAACAACAATGAACTGGTACCGTCATTAAATGACTGTTCTTGCCATCGTAGCAAAGAAGCACCTTCTGATTTTGCAATCCGATCAAGTCCAGGAAGTATAACAGTGTCAAATTGAAGTCCTTTCGCCTTGTGCATAGTCATCACTTCAATCTGAGCTTCATCATTTTGGGTTTGCGAATAGAGGCCTTGCATTGCTTCATCGAATCGGTCCGGCAACAACCATTTTTTCTGATCCAATTCTCCCAGTAATCGAAAGAAACTTTCGGCATCTAGCAAATCTCTTTTTTCTCGAAGAAGTTTTGGTCCTTGCAACCTCAACCAAAGGGACTCAATGGCTACACGCAGACCAAACTGCTGAAGCTGAGGAGCTACAGGCGCCCAAGCCTTCAGAAAATTTTGTAGTCTTTGCTTTCCATCGGCGCTTAGTTCTACATTCAAAGCTTGGTGCAGGAGGTGAGGAATTGTTGACTGCAAATCTTGCCCAAACAGGACTGTCAGATCTGCCAAAGTCAATCCGCACCAAGGTGCCCGCAAAACAGCCAACCAAGCACCGCGATCTCCAGAGTGAATCGCCACTCGAGTCAGGTGAAGTAGGTCATCAATGATTTGACGCTTCGCAAGTGGTTCAATTTCAACAGCTTTGAATTGGACTCCAGAAGCACGTAGGTGAGGGAGGATTTTTTGTAGGTGATTGCGGTTGCGAATCAGAATACCAATTGAATGCCCAACTCCATGTTTTTGAATTGTTTTGCAAATAAGCTGAGCAACCAACTCTGCTTCAGCTGATACCTTCTCTTTATCAAGTAAATGAACTTCAACAGCATTTCCTTCTAGAAGCTGATGATGTGACTCAGATTGTGAGTAGCCAATCGCTCCAATATCTGGATTTTCTAGTGCTGGAAAGATTACCGAGAATTTTTGGTTTACCCAGTCAACGATTCCAGATTGGGAGCGGAAATTTCGCTTAAGAACGAGAGACTCAGGGTGTAATTGACCTACCCCTATTTGTTGTACTCTCCGGAACAAGCTGACTTCTGCTTGACGAAATCGATAAATGGACTGCATCGGATCCCCAACCAGAAAGATCGTCTTCCCGGATTGAGAATCCCAACCTTTTGTAAGGGTTTCAAGCAATTCAAACTGACCATGGCTGGTATCTTGGAATTCATCAACTAGGACATGTCGTAAGTCTAACAAATTTTCCTCTTCAGTGACGCTCTCATCCGCTAATGTAAGGAGGGCTCTCTGGGAAACTTCACTAAAATCCACCCTGGCCTGATCACGAAATACCCCTTTTAACTCATCTGAAGCGCTTTTGAGCAGCTGGAGCAAAGCTTCTAAAACTTTCCAAGAAGATTCTTCAAAATTTGGTTGCAGAGGAAGCTTTGCTATCTTCTTCAGGGTTTCTGCATGTTCTACCGGCTGATTCTGAAGCCATTCCTCCAGGGATTGCTTGATTTTCTTAATGACCTGAGGAAACCCTTGGTTTTTGGTTAATCGCTTTCTCCAACTACCTTCACCAGTGAGAAGGCACTGTGCCAATGTATGCCAATGAACCAAATCTGAGAATTTGGCCTCTGGAAGTTGGTAGGGAAGTTGTGAGACGTTATTTGCCAACTCCTGATCTACCTGAGTCAAATAGGGATGGGCGCTTTGGAGACACGGTTGAATCAACCTATAATCGCTGTTTTGAAGGAAACTGCATAGTGTGAGCATTTCTTCTGAAATTGTACGTTCAAATGACTCAGATAAACTATCTCTAATTCTTTCCATGTCGCAAGGGAGCTTACGAAACCAGCGTAGCCACTGTTCTCTTCTGCTTAACAAATCTACCAACAACTTTTCTAGCTGGCTAATATTGTTGTGTAAATGCCCAAGAACCATCTGAACATCCATGCTCAAGGGATCTGCATCATCCTCTAGTCGCTCCAGAATCCTTCCCACTGCCAATTGATACAACTCTTTCGGGAACTCCTCCACAGTAAGAGGACCCCCCACTCTGGCACTAAGGGGGGTTTGACGCACAAGGGAAGCACAAAAAGAATCGATCGTTTGCAGCCTGATTCGTTCTGGTTGGCGCAACAAATTCCATATAGATCGAGAGTCTTGTTCAAGCGCAGCCCTGGCGAGTTCCCAAGTTTGCTTTTCGTGATCCAGTTCTGGAGGCTCGAGTTGCTCTGAAGCCTGACGGAGTTGCCTTAAAAGGCGCTCGCGCATCTCACCTGCTGCTTTGTTCGTAAATGTGATGGCAAGGATTTCCTCGGGTTTCTCCGCTACCGCCAATAAAGAGAGAATTCGCTGGGTAAGCAACTCGGTCTTCCCAGAACCGGCAGGGGCTTGGACAATAAAACTTTTAGACGGATTCAAGGCTTTTACACGTGCCTCATAATCAGAAAAAATCACTGACATATTTTTTGTGGTGTTTAGAGCTAGAGTGTTGAACTACTTGGCCAAATCAGAATCCATGCTCCGAGGAAAGTAGCGGAGACACAAACCGGATGTAGATGTCCCAAAACGATTTCCAAACTGGCATGGCTCACATCATGACGGAGCACACTTTGAGGGATTTCGCCTTCAAGAATGAATCTCTCTCTGCGTAATTTGCGGGTCAACGAAATGGAACCAATGACAGAGGCGAGTACAATGGTGGCTAGCAACATTCCAAATCAGGGTACCATCGAGATTACCCGTAGGAAAAGAGGATGAACATTGGGGTTAATGCTATTGGCTAAAGCTAGAATAAAGGTCTAGAAAAGAAAGGATTTGGCGATAGCAAGATAGTTCATCCACTGAGCTGTTAATTCAGACTCAAAACGAATGTGAGCATCCAAACGCAATAGACGTTCTCTCTGGCGAATTTCTAAAGTTGACTCACTCATGTTGGTGGTACAGAAAGAGATTTCTAGAAAATCAACTGACTATGGGACGATCGTTGAAGGATACAAGTTGCGATTTGCGAAAGGTGTTGCAGCTACCAATTACTCTCTCATTTCTTCAGAACGAGCGTTTGTTAGTGTCACCCAACCGGCCCCTATCAGCAGGAGAGGCGCACCTAACCAGGTCCAGAACCCCAGCCCAGATCCACCACGCCAAAACCATTCAATGATGCCACCTAGCAATGGTTCCAGCAGCATTCCCACTGAAACAACCACAGGGGGAAGATAGCGCATTACCGTGTTTAAACCAGTGTGGCCACATAACCCAGGACCAAAGGCAAGGTAAGCCACGGCCCAGATCCAATCTGAATCCCACCAGCCAAACCATCCCCAATTAGAAGAGAAAGGCCCAACGGCCTCCTCCTCCCAGGCCCAAGAGGCCAAACCCAGCCAAATACCGGCAAGCATCGTGACTGGTAGAGCATAGACAAAGATTGGCCATTGTCTCTTTGAACGAAGGTGGTGTCCCGCGTAGAAATAACCAACTACGGCTACCGCACCCGCGATCGCAACCAGATCCCCTATTAGAGTGACTGTTCCGGTATCTTCCGTATCCTTTAGGGTAATCAATGCTCCCAACACGCCCAAAGCTGTTCCCCAAATATGTCCTTTGCGCAACTGTTGTCCCAAGATCGGCATCAGAGCAACAATCACTAAGGGATGGCTCGTTACGAATAGTAAGCTGTGAACAAGACTGGTGTGATCAAGTGACCACACCCAAAAACCAAAGTGCATCCCCAAGCAAACGCTTGAACCCAGTAAAATCAAAATATCTTGGAGGCTGATTTGTAATTTCCGAAGCAACTGCCACTGCCATAGAAGCAGAGGCAGTAATACCAGAGAAGTTGCTTGCATCCTCCAAGATGCACGGAGTAATGGAGGGACTTCTCCTAATTCCTGAAAAACTAAACCAGCACTACTAATCGCAATTAATGCCAGCGCAAATAGCGGCCAGATATAGAGAGGGATCATGACGGCAGTTAGACTTCAGTGATTTCTCAAAATTGAGATATAATTTGAAAGGTTTGGGTATTTTGAAAACAATCCATCACTCAGCTTTAGCAAACGACTGATCCTTTATTTCAAGTAAACCCAAGCCGTGCTCGTTATAACCGATCTCTAGGCAACTCTGGTATTTCTCAGAAGGCTGTCCGTTCAAGAGTTGATCAGGTGAGCGACATATCCCTGCAAATACTCCACTTCGTTTGGATGATACCGATCCACAAAAGGCACTACCATTCGCAAATAGTATTTTGGGACTCCTTCATAGCGGTCCAACTCACAAATCTGATTGCTATTTGACCACCATGCTACCGTAGGTGTACGAGCAGTTGGCTCAAATTGAATATTTGCTGCAGTGTGTTAATTGTTAGTTCTGGATTGTTTGTTGAAAACCAATCGAAATTCTGGAATCCAACCTGGCCTAGCTCTATCTAGTTTTCCAACTCTTTCCTCAAGACGAGCGGTGCTGAGGTTTGAACAGTAGGCCAGAATCCAATTCCCAGATGCTTGTTTTTCAACTAGATGACGCCCATACATTTATGATTGACTTGAGCAAGTCCTCTAGGATCCTGATTTAGGAGATAACTCTGTAATTGTACCCGTTGGCCATCCGTAAACCTCCTGACTTCAACTGATCGACGAAGGTAGGGACAATCCTTTGCTGCAAGGGAACTGTGATAGCCTTTAGCCTTCGATTTTATCCAACATGATCAGTGCTTCTGGAGAAACTGTAATCCATTCTCCTACCACAGTACCTCTTCCAAGAATCATCCCTGGATACACACCCAAGTCATATAGCTTAGCGTCCTCTAAGGACACTGGGCCTCTTCGAGAACAACCGATAATTTTTTTCTCAAGCCTGCAGCTAGGTAAAAGTGTTCCGTAGATGAAGAGATCTATCCCGTTCTCAGGCTGGAAAACAGAATTTGTAATGAGAACCATCTCACCTCAAACATTTGCTGGGATTAACTGGATGAGCCCGACAATATTACCCTCGTCCAAGATTTCCGGTCAAACATCTAAGTTTCAAGGTCGTCTTGTAGCTGCTGCGCAATTACCGTTAGACTATTTTCTGTCAAATTCGACAGCAACATATTGCAGAAAACCAACAGCAATGTAAGTAAAAAATGGGTCCATCCGATTGGTTGCCAGAATGGCTCAAAGATGAAAAACAAATTGAGGACTGGGACGTAGATGAAATGGTAAGAACACTCCTGATAGGCTCAGAAGTTGAGTGGATTATTGAAGCAGAGAAACGTGGTTTCGATGAAAAATGGGCGAGAAGAACTTGGAAATTATACAGAGATGAAAGGTCACTAGGTTGTTGATGTTAACAACAATTTCAGACTGGGAATATCTTCCAATTCCCAGCCGGTGCTTTACAATTATGATTCAAACAGCACACTAACTCCGGGAAGTTCCTTACCTTCCAGCCACTCCAAAAAAGCCCCACCTGCTGTCGAGACGTAACTGAAGGATACCGCCACTCCTGCAACATTGAGAGCCGCAACGGTATCTCCACCGCCTGCAACTGTAAGTAATTTTCTTTCATTGGTTAATTTGGCAGCCTGCATGGCAACAGCGAAAGTTCCATCACCAAAGGGATTGACCTCGAAAGCACCTAGTGGTCCATTCCAAAGCAAAGTTTGGCATTCCCCAAGATGATTATTGAACAGTTCAATTGAGTCTGGTCCGACATCCAGAATCATCTGATCTTCCGCCACATTGTCAACATGCACAGTTTGGGAAAGCGCGTCAGCACTCAGAGCATTCGCTACAACTGCATCAACTGGCAGTAAAATCTCACATCCACACTCCTTCGCCTTTCCTAAAATAGCCTGAGCGGTTTCTACTAAATCTGCTTCAGCTAAGGATTTTCCAATGTTCATTCCTAGAGCGAGAAGGAAGGTATTTGCCATACCCCCACCAATGATCAACTTATCCATGCGTGGCACTAAATGCTGGAGTACATCAATTTTACTGGACACTTTCGCTCCACCAACTAGCGCTGCAACTGGACGTTTGGGATCACCTAGTGCAGCTTGAAGTGCTTCTAGTTCAGCTACCATACTGGGCCCAGAATATGCCGGCAGAAACTTGCTGATTGCATGGGTTGAAGCGTGGGCTCTATGAGCCGCAGAAAAGGCGTCGTTCACATAAATTTCTGCATGCGCAGCCAGTTGCTCGGCAAACTCGGAATCATTTGCTTCTTCCTCAATGTGAAAACGAAGATTTTCAAGTAAAGCTACGTCACCTGCTTTCATCCCTTTGGTTTTAGCCAATGCTTCCTGGCCCACTGCTTCTCGAATGAATTCAATTCTCAGGTTGGATAATTGAGCCAATGAATCTGCTACTGGTTCCAGAGACATTGCAGCATTAAACTTTCCGTTAGGCCTACCCAGGTGACTGGTCACGATGACAATCGCTCCAGCCTTATGCAGATACTGAAGAGTTGGGATAAACCTTTGAATGCGTGTAGCATCAGTGACCTTACCTTCCATCATAGGAACATTAAGATCCGCTCTCAAAAGGACTCTTTTGCCCTGCAATTCAACACGGTCAAGTTTTCGCAAAATTTTCATCAATAGCCCTTCAACACAGTAAAAGATTATTTTGAAGCAAAGATACTTTAAAGATACTCACAACACATTGTTCCTATGATTACCCAAGAGTATATCAAATTCATTCAGAGTACTAGATTACCAAAAAATCAGTTCCAAAACAGTAATTTTCATCTGAACTGAATTTTAGATCTGGAACTCCTAAATCTAGCATTTCCAATGAAAAATCTGACTTTCAAACAATTAAGGGCTCTGAAAAGTGTGGCCCTCACAGGATTTGTGACAGCGGCTTCCGAAGAACTCGCTGTAACACCGCCAGCTGTGACTTTACAACTTCAGCAACTAGAGGAACAAGTGGGATTACCTCTATTGGAGCGGGGGCAGAATGGCTTCTGCCTGACAGAAGCTGAGAAGGTGATCTTTGATTTAGTGAAGCAACTAGAGCAGCAGTTCCGACAAGCTGAAAAGTTCATCTATAATTTGCGTGGTGTTGAAGGTTGAAGAATTAGAATTGGAGTCATCAGTATAGCAAAATACTTTATGCCGAAAGCGATTGCTGCGTTTTTGAAAGATCATTTGGAGATTCATCTGGACCTGAAGGTCGGTAATCGCCAGGAAATTGTCTCTGGCCTCCGTTCAGCAAGTTTTGATTTTGCCCTCATGGGACCGCCCACATTGGGACCTTGCGGTTATCTCAGAAGTGATTTGTGACCATCCACATGTGTTTATTTCCTCTCCCTCACATTCTCTCTCGGACATAAAAAATATTACTTTTTAGAAGCTCATCAATGAGACGCCTTTGCTTCGGGAACAAG
>JAQWOT010000374.1 GCA_029245725.1 SAR324 cluster bacterium
GGTACCTGTAATTGGGGAAGTACTTGATTTACTTCGTGGGTATCACAGTCAGCATCGCATCGTTGGAAGAGATGAACTCTTCCCTAGTCGGACAAAGGGGAAGTCTCTCGACCTACGCACACAATGGGAATCAGCGTTGAAGCAAGCAGAGATCGAGGATTTCCGTTGGCATGACCTGCGCCACTCCTGTGCCAGCTACATGGTCCGGCAGGGTCTGGACTTAAGGCTGGTGGCCGAGTTGCTGGGTCACCGCACGTTGCAGATGTCCATGCGTTACTCTCATCTGGCCAAGGAGCACCTCAAGAGTGCAATCAGCGAGGCGATGGAACGCTGAGATATCTCCCTTAGCTCCTGCTGAAATCATGCTCCCCCCTTTAGCCCCCCCGGGGGAAGCAAACATGCCCCACCCCTTTTTAGATTGGGACTCCGCACAGCGATTTTTATCCCATAATTCTTGATACTGAATTTTATCCCTATGGAGTCAGGGTCTGATCAGTAAATAAATGGCACAAATATTCCGGAGTTTTGTCTAATTCTGTTTCCAAAAATTGAACCTAAAAGCACTAGATTGTGTCGGGGTTCTATTAATGGATGGAACATATTTCCTTCCCTTTTTTGAAGAGCTTGTTTGTTACAGAGAGCAAAGGCTCAAAACCTCAGCTTGGTTTAGCTAAAGAAAAGACCACTGCGTCAAGATCAGCAGCCGGTTTGAATTGATACAGCATTGTATTTAAATACTAAAATATTTTATTTTTTCTTGCACTAGCCTTTGCGTTGTGAGTATGTATCTGGCACAGATATTTCAGATTTAAGTCTATCAACAACATCTAATGGTGTTGAACAGAGATGATTGCCAGACAAAAAGTAACTCTGGCGGGAATGGATTCCACCTCTCAGTTGAGCAATCTGCTTACTGAAAAATGCTGGCACCCAAGAAAGTGTGAGAACACTGAGCGGTAGCCAAGTCGATCTATAGGGTTTCCTCGACTCTAAAAACCTGAGCCCAACGAACCATTTTTGTCGTACTGAGAATTGTGCTCTTTTACGAGGTGGACTCGTTGACTCTCGGGTTCCTCAAAGTATAACGCCTGAGCCCCCGTCATTTTTTAGCTGATCAGAATATTCTGTGTTGTTTTGCGTGAGCCACACGCTCTTAAAGCAGTTGCAGGATTATTCGCTCAATTGAGTGTAGAGGATCTCGATGTAGGCAACTCAAGGAAGTCAGAATAAGATAAATTGAAACAGGAAGATTGAAAAGAGGGACTGTGCCGAGAGCCTGTTATCGCTGGAAGGATGCGTCTCATGGAAAAGAATAGATGTTCCGAAATGTTCCGAAATGTTCCTAGCATTAATGCTAGATATTTGAGAGATAGAATTGGGTCTAACTAATAAAATTTTTGATGAAACTTTTTAGGTAAATCAATTTTGGTTGAGTGAAACGAAAAAAGCCCCAGCATCCGGAAGGTTTGGCGACAAGACGGAGTACTAGGGCCCAACACAACAAGACAACCCCGAAAGGGCTAGTTGTTGATTGTAGAAATATATACACATTCTCCAGGCTGTGCCATTAATTTCTGCAAGCAAACTGACCAGTGACTAGGGTTGTCTCCTGAAGTTTAGGAGACATCTGGATGAAATGCCTGCTAAAATACTTCTTTGTTCTGATCATTTTGGGGCTGTTTCAAACAGGCTGTGACATACGCGAGGCGACCATTGTCTATGACGTGGAATTCCCCCGAGCCGACAGTGATGAGGCCCAAGGAGGCGGTGGTGGTGGTTCTGGAGGTGGCTCCGGTGGTGGCCCAGTTACGCCTACCAATCCCAATGGATCTGGGGCAGGATACACTGTCTCTAAGACCATTGCCAACGTCTATGAAGATCACTCAGACAATGACAGCTTCACCATAGCTCTGGGCAAGGCTCCGACTGCTGATGTCTATATGGGAGTGGTTAATCCAGATACTACAGAAGTTTCGGTTACCCCGACTTCTGTTGTTTTCGGGACAGGCAACTGGTCAACGGCTCAGACTATTTCTTTGATTGGTGTTGAGGATGGAATTGCTGATGGAAATCTGGCTACTAATCTGAACGTCTACATCGATAACTCAACTGACGCTGATTATAACACTGGA
>JAQWOT010000375.1 GCA_029245725.1 SAR324 cluster bacterium
GGTCACTAGGGGTGTCGACCGACACCATGGTGATTGTACCCCGAATTGGTGTCTTCAGCTGTGACGACAAAAGAACCAATTGTACCGTCGCCAAGGTATCAGCGTTTTCATGAAAAGCTAAGCCCGGATGCTAGAAGGGGAATGAAAAAATGGAGTTCCTGAGTCCTGTAAGGACTCAGGAGGAGGGAGTTATAGTGGCGCCTACTGAGCAGTGATCCGAGTGTAGTTATCCAGGGAGTCTGCGGTAACCGCTACCGTTTCATTGTCGTGGTACGCTTTGAAGTACTCAGCAAGAGCGTCCTGTTCTTTACCATGCCCGCTGAAACTACTGCTACCAGCAGAGAGGTAGGAGCCATTATCGAGGTCAATTCGAGAGGCATTGCCCAAGTTGGTCAGCGGGTAGAGGTCACCACCGTTAGCCAAGAAGGCAGTAGTCACAATGCGGTAGTTGGTGCTTGCATTATCATAAGTGCCGTTATCAAAGACAGAACTGCGCAGGGTTCCATTATCATACATGAGTTGGATCTTGGTGATCCGAGTACCGTTTTCAGAAACTGTCCCGTTGTCGAGCGTTGTACGGGATTTATTGTCCAGATCATGAGTGAAGCGCAATCCACTGACCTGAAGGAAGCGAGGAGGTGTCGCAGTCGAAGAGGAGAGTGCAACACTGTGCTCAAGAATGCTCTTCAACTCAGTGGCCGTAACCTGCAGGATTGCCAACGACTGGTTGTCTGGCAGGACAGACTGGATATCAGCGTTCGTGATCGGGCCAATTGCCAATCCGTTTCCGATCCCACGAGCCTCTCTGAAGGCTGCATCAATCGTGATTCCATTAGTTAGATTATCAGCATACCAGCGATTGGACTTAGCGATCAGGTTACCTAGTTGGGTATCTTCAGTTCGCAATTGGGCCGCACTGCTATGTAGGGTTATGTTATCGTATCCTACAGTATTTGATGTTGTGTTGTCATACGCGGTATCGACCACTGCTTTGATAGCAGTCTGCAGAGTGGTGACGCTGCTGATTGCAGTACCGCCAACTGAACTGACCACAGTAGATGTCGCTGCGTAGGCACCGTTGATCTTACTGTCCAGAGAACTGGACTGAATCACACCGTTTTGATCAAAGTTTACTACCAGGCGTCCAAGGTATTTGTAGTCTCCATCCACGTTGACCACAAGCACAGGATTTTTTTCCTTATCTGTAGTCTGGTAGGGGTAGCTCTCATCGAAGCTGGTGTCGGTGACATGGGTGCCTGAGAACAAAGTATCGTTACCGTCTCCCATGCGGGTTCCGGAGCCACCAGCAACAATAATGTCTACATCATAGAGTTGACTGGGCAGGCTCTTCTCTAGGGCAATGTCCTGAAGATGAGAGAGCAGCACAATCTTGTCGATTTGCGCAGCACGTAGTACGTTGACGGTAGGCTGGAGAGCAGAGGCAATATCACTCGCAGTTGCTGGTACGGTATCATTATCAGGTGAGATGGTCAGCCCACCAATGCTGCTAACGTTATCGATATCTGGAGAGGCAACACCGATCAGGCCAATCAATTCGTTACCGACACTGATGACGGAATAGCTGGCTAATTTTCCAGCTTCCTGGCTAGTGTAGGTTCCATTGTCACCCTCCATGGTGGCTCCAAAAGCCGCTGTAATATTAGAGAGATTGGAGAGGTGTGGGAAGTTGGCGCTGACATTATCAGTTGGGGACGTCCCTGGTTCAATAGCGTTTTGGAGCGCGGTGGTTCCAATGGCGAATTCGCTGGGACTCAAACCTGCGGCATCAACACCAAGTGCATTCAGCAAGGCTATGTCTACGCTTCCGTTGTCAGTGTCCAAAACCGCGTTGTAGACAGTACTGTTGTCAGCAGCAGCAGTAAAACGGACTGACTGGGGATCAAGATGTCCACCTGAACTGACCAGAAGGGTGTTAGCTCCATAGGTAGCGTCTCCCCGGAAGGCACTAACTAGGGCGGAGAATTCATCCACGTTATCGATCGCGGTTTGCTCATCACCGGTTACGTCGGAGAAGTGCAACAACTGCAGGGTGAAAGCCCCACTGCTGGTAGTGGTGTCTGTGCCAGAGCCACTACTATCTGTAGAGCTAGAACCATCATCTAGGCCCACATTGCCAGCTGCATTGGAGATACTGGTCTCAATGTTTGAAGTGTACAGTTCGTTGCTGGAGGCAACAGCTATCATTGAAGTTCGTACGCTGGAAGTTTGAGAGTTCTTCTGCTCCGTGGTCAAATCGCTAAGGCCGCTGATCCCAGCGATTACACCAGTACTCAGACTAGAGATTAGGTTGGTCGCAGTGGCCTTGTCATAACCTTTACGTTGTGATTCTGCAGCCGCCTCATCAGCGAAAATACCAATGTAATTGTTGTTGGCGATTTCATCAGCAGTGGCCCCGGTCTCACTCAGATTGCTCACTACAGCTTCACCGAGTAATTCGAAGTAAAGCGTATAGCCAGAGGATGCGGTTAGGATAGCTCTGCCCATAGCCTGCAGGAGAGCTGGGAAATTTTGTGTGTCTCCCACCACAGCCACCCGAGCACTGCGACTGTTTGTCAAGGAAGATGCACCGCTGGCATTGCTCATCAGGGACTTCACAGTCGCCTTGATGGCATTGGTCTCCTCTACTCCACTCAAATCAGCTCGAATTCTGGTGACAGCTCCGATTAAAGCTTCTGGTATTATGGTCAGTAAATCGTTGTTTTCACCCTCATTGGAGGCCTCTGTCTGAGCTGCAGTTGTGATAGCCACCACCTCTGTAGCAGTCAGGTCCCCACTCGCTGTTAGGTCAGTGGTCAGTTGGTCAATGACTGTCTTCAGGAAATCATTCCTTACAATGAAGTTTACTGTGGACGCTGAAACTAGCGCATTGCTGCTAGTACTACTGGTAATCCCAGTGTTTACAGTAATTGTGTAATTCCCGTCGTTCAAATCCCCGGTAGGATCTACCGTGTAGGTAGTACCAGATCCAGTCAACCCAAGGGCCAGGCAGGTTG
>JAQWOT010000376.1 GCA_029245725.1 SAR324 cluster bacterium
CAACTAAAACTCAGCTTGGGAAGCTACCCAACGGTTCGGCTCTCTGATGCCAGAGAGATGCATGAGGAAGCTTGGCTGATGGTTCAGAAGGGAGAAGATCCTAGAGAAGGGACAATCACCCGCTTGCAGTTAAAGAGATTAAAGGACCAGGACAACGCTCTGCAACTTGAGCAGAAGGCTAAAGAGGAAGCGAAGAGTCGTCAGACCTTTCATGTAATTGCCAATCAGTGGTTAGCCAAAAAAGAACCTACCTTGTCTCGAAATACTTTTCGGATAAGACAATCACTGCTGAAAAATGATGTGATACCAGTTATTGGGAATCGTCAAATTTACGAACTGAAGAATGCAGATATTTTCGATGTTCTGAACCGAATTTCTGATAGAGGCTCAACATCGATTACAGATCTTTGTCGAAGGATACTACAGGAAGTCTTTAATTATGCTCGGTTACATGAGCTCTGTGAAAACAATCCCGCAGAAGCTGTTAAACATGCCCCTGACCTTAAAAGGCACAGAAGCCAGCACAGGAATTTTCTGGAGTTCCATGAAATGGGTAACTTCATGCGAAGTCTCAAAGATTCACAATCCAAGGCTGTCACGCAATCTAATCTGGCACTAGAATTTTTGATTCTCACAGTTGTCCGATCAAAGAATGTCCGGAAGGCTAGATGGGAACATTTCAGAGATCTTGATGGGGATAAACCAACTTGGATGATTCCCGCTGAATTCATGAAAGAGTCTAGAGAGCATCTTGTGCCCCTTAGTCATCAAGCAGTATCGCTCCTGAAGCGTATCAAATCATACTATTGGAATGACCAGTGGTTGTTTCCAGGAAATACTGGAAATGGCCTCTCTGAAGGACCACTTTTCAAGAATACTATGCTCAAAATGAACTACTCACCTGATCAAGTACAACCTCATGGATTTCGCTCTTCGTTTAGTACTCATGCCAATGAGTCCGGTCTGTGGAACCGCGATGCCATTGAATGGGTTCTAGCTCATTCTGAGAAAAATGAGGTTCGTGCTGCTTACAACCGTGCTCAATACTTGGAGGAAAGGAGACAGATTCTTCAATGGTGGGCAGATCAACTTGATGAAGCCGAATCACATTCTCCCAATGCATAAAATTAAAACACCTGAAGGTAATACTCATGAGCTCTGAAGATCTGCAGCAAGAGGAGAAAAAGGAACGGGCTTCACTTGATAAAATTTCTGAGAATGAAGCGGTGGAGGTTCTTCTAAATACTTTTGATTACTGGGTAAATGAATATGCAATGCACTTAAAAGTCGGAATTATTAAGGAAAACCCGAGAAACCCAAAAAAGGAAAAGTCAGACTTCAATCAGAAACGCCAAACTTATAAGAGTGCTATTTTGAAGACATGGCAAAATATCACATCAAACCTAGTCATCAGCAGTGACGAAAGTTTAGAACAAATCAGGGCAAAGTTGGATGAGTTGTGCAGTTTGCACATATTTCTAGAACCATTTCTGAGGGGTAAGTTCAAGAAGGATTATGGATTGAGCAGTTTAAAAACTGGGGTAACCAAACAGAGCTCCCAGAATTATAAGCCTCGGGAACTTCATACAAAATTGATTTTGTCTCAAGTACAAAATGGAATTTCCAACGCTCGCGACTGCTGGAAGAATCTCATCTATGAAGGGAAGAATGGGAATCTCATTGTAGAAGGAGACATCGTCGAAATTAATCCCTTTGGGAAAAAAATGATCAAATAAAACTGAAAACAAAAAGAATTGATGAATACGAAATCGACTACGAAACTTTTGCAAGAAACTTCAGCTACATATTGAAGAAGTGAAGCCAAGAAAAACTGAGAAAAACTCAGAAATTTCTGAGTAATGTCCACCGACTCCTGAAAGTATTGTTTCAAGCCATCGGGCTGATCCGTTGGTGATCATCAACACTATTAGGAGCATCTAGTGGAAACACTTCTCCCGCTTAGAAAATTGGAATCTGTGATCGGATTCCGCAAGTCCAAGATCTACCAACTCATTGAGTCTGGTCAGTTTCCCCAGCCCATCAAAATTGGTCGCAGCAGTCGCTGGCGTTCTTCCGAAGTACAAACCTGGATTCAGAATCTCACCGAAAACACACCAAAAATCGGAGCTGATAATGTCTGACCAACTAGAATTTTTTCTTACAAAGTATGCTGTCCAAGAACTAGACGAATTTATCATAACATTAAGAAGGATGAGGCAGTTACTACATGGCCCTGCCGTTGAACATCCCAACTCTCCTTGGTCAGACGTCATGGGGGTGCTTGATTATAATTACCCATTGGCAGTCTTGGAGCTTATCCACAAAGCAACGTACGATGATGTTTTTCCACATATCCTTTTGCAAATCAGGGATGCAGAAAGAAAGGTTGGTCTGCAGCTACCTGACGGGCCGATGGATGAAGAAGTCGCAGCACCAATTCCCTCAGATTTAAACCCAACTGATCATCGAGCGAGTTATGAGTGCAAGTAGAAACCCCACTAGAGCATCGATTTCAACGTCTCTGCGAACTCACTAAAGTGACTGGTTCAGGAACTCAATTCAAAGGAAAGTGACCTGCTCACAAAGACAGTGAAGCAAGTCTATCTCTCAAGCTAGGTGATGGAAGAATCTTGTTAAACTGCTTTGCAGGGTGCAAAAAAGCAGAGATTATGAAGAGCATGAACTGGGAGCTAAGGCATCTTGTGAAGGGGGCTGTAGAAGTCCCCAATATCGAACCAACTACCTTTGAGACCCAGCAGGCTGAACAGGTTGAGGACCCAAAATTTAGGGAAGTTGAGCGTTATCAATACCATCAGCCAGATGGAAGCCTTCAATTTTATGTGATTCGCCAAGAAGCTACTGACTCCAAGGGAAAGCGTAAAAAGAAATTCCTTCAATCAGGCATCGCCTCAGACGGGTCATTGACTTGGAGGATGGCTGGGATTAAACGGCTACCCTATCGATTGCCTCAGGTTCTCAAGGCTATAGAACAGCAGAAATCGATTCTTTTTGTTGAGGGTGAGAAAGATGTTGGATCTGCAGAGAATCTGGGCTTTGTGGCAACAACAATTCCCAGTGGTGCCAAGAAATCTGGAGGTGAAGATGTGGCTGAAGAGTGTTTACATTGGCTTAAAGGGGCTGATGTAGTGTTGTGTCCTGACAACGATGAGGTCGGCATACCTTGGCAACAGATGATTGGCTCGAGACTCCTCAAGATTGCTAAGCGTGTTCGTTGGTTAGAGCTTCCTGAACTTGGTGAGAAAGAGGACCTTAGTGATTGGATTGCCAAGGGCAATGGCCTAGAAGATCTTCAGAGCTTGATGGACCAAGCAGTTGATTTTCAAGTATCTGAGGTGGAGGAACAGCATCAGCCTTCCTCGATCAAGGCATTGTCGCTAGCACAGCTACTGACACTGGAATTACCTGAGCGAAAGTGCTTGATGGCACCGTGGTTACCAGAACAAGGGCTTGCCATGGTCTATGCTCAACGAGGTGTTGGAAAATCATGGTTTACCTGGCAAATAGCCCTTTCAGTTGCTACGGGTGCTCCCTTTCTAAGTTGGCAAATTCCAGAGCCTAAGCGAGTTCTTCTGATCGATGGGGAGATGCCTTGTGCAGTGACTCGAGAACGTTTTGAAAAGCTTGTAGAAGCCCTGCCAGTCGATCCGCCAGAAAATCTTCCCCTGAGTATCATTACTCCTGACATCCAAGAACTTGGTATGCCAGACCTTTCAGATGAGGCAGGACAGCAGGCACTGGAACCGTTTGTAGACGAAGCAGATCTCATAGTAGTTGATAACATTTCAACACTGGTGAGAAATGGCCGTGAAAACGAAACAGAGAGCTGGGTACCGATTCAAGCTTGGGCTCTGAAACAAAGGGTCAAAAGAAAAACGATTCTCTTCATTCATCACGCTGGTAAGGGTGGAGATCAACGGGGATCGAGTAAACGTGAAGATGTCTTGGATACTGTGATTGCCTTGAAGCGCCCAACAGGTTATTCCCCAGAGGAAGGAGCCCGTTTTGAAGTTCATTTCACCAAGTCCAGAGGCTTTCACGGGGAAGACGCTGAGCCGATCGACCTGTCTTTGTCTACAGATGAGCTTGGTAGGCTCCAATGGACATCCAAGAGCCTTCAGCAAAGTACCTACGAACGGGTGCTGGAGTATCTGCGGGAGGGTTTATCTCAATCACAGATTGCTACACTCATGGAGATTACTAAACAGGCCGTTCATAAGCATGTAAAACGAGCCAAGGAGGTAGGGGAGTGGTGCGAGTCAACCAAATCATTTCCCTAGGGAGGTTGACTGGTTGACTTTTTAAGAATTGTCAATGAATTCAGTTGACCTAAGAGTTGACTTCTGGTTGACCTTTTATTTATCAGAAACGCTGAAGGTACTTGTAAAATGGGGCTAAAAAGACTGATTGCAGAACGTAAGCGAAGTGTACCCAAGGTTGACAATTTGGTTGACAAGGAATTGACAAATGAGTCAACCAACCCGTCAACCAAGGTAGCAACATTAGAAGAAGAGGTTGACTCAGTAAGTACTTCGTCTGAAACTCCCCAAGGATCAATGCTGGTTGATAATTACTGTGATTTACCAGACTGTGTT
>JAQWOT010000377.1 GCA_029245725.1 SAR324 cluster bacterium
GGTTCTTGGAAGTTACAAATCAATGAACATGTTTCGAGTTGAGATGGCCGAGGCTGAGGATGCCACAACTATTCAGATAGACAAGTTGAAGCCCGAGAGCAAAATACACAATTTAAAGTTAATTTACATGTTTCTATAACAAAAATGTCATTTATTGAAAAAGTAATAATGAGAAGTAACTGGTCAAGAAAATCGAAGCCAGATTCCTTCTTTCAAGTAGGATGTGGCAGTGCTCACTTCAGGAAGGGTGGAATGTAGGCAATCAATTTTAAAAAATTACAGACTGCTCAGGACTTTCTTTAAAGGACAACTTCAAAAACTGTGTTTTTGAGATTTTCCTTAGCCAGGTGGAAGTAGCGCATCAGCATTTGCATAGTCTGAAGGACCAGTAACTTAACTACTAACCTCAGATCTAAGCCCTGTTTGAGCATGAAATGGCACAAGAATGGTGTAGGTCCTACTAACTGAGTCCAGAAGGCTTATTTGAGGATTGTTTCCGATTGTTTATGACGATCCATGATCTGTTCCTTGATCCAATTCGGAGATAGTTCATCACGACCAACAATTCAGAGCTTTGAATGATACTCCCTGAGTAGTTTCATTGCTTCTCCTAGAACAGGTATCTTTCTAATATCCTCATTTTTGGTTTGTTGAAAGGTTAGATAGTTTTACTCATAATCTACATTTCTTCAGCATATTCCCAAAATCTCAAAATTTCGATGCTGGTTGCTCTTCTGGGTTAGCCTACAGTTTCCTGGATGTGTTGGCAGTCAGTTGGAATTATTGGCAGAAGTTGAATACAAGAACAGGCAAGTAAGCATTTGTGATTTGCTTCAGTGTGATCAGGTTAGCACTGGTTATCAGTTAACTCAGGCAGTTCAATGCTTCTCTAAGTGGCAAGAATTAAATGTTTAAATTATGCAATTGGGATCATTGCGCTTTAAACTGGAGGATAAATTCTTTCCGTAAAGGATTTCTACGAAGGTCTTTCAAGGCTTTAGAAATCCTCAGGGTGTAGTTGTCTGCCGTGTATTGCACACTGGGATCTATGGTCAGAGTGAAGGGGGAACTGGCATTGTCAAAGGTCAGGTTGGCGATGGTGACCTGTGTTCCGTTGTCACGAGTGAGACTGAATGCATTGGCAAGTGTGCTTTGATCAATTTCCTCGCTGAATTTCACGGTGAGGTTGTCAGACACATTAATGTTGGTGTCGTTGTCTGGAGTCGTATTGACTACGAACGGAGGTTGAGGGTCATAAACGTGATAGAGCGCCTGGATCTCTGCTAAGTTTAGTGCCCGATTGTAGATGCGGATGTCATCGATGGAGCCCTCAAAACCATCTGCTCCGCTTCTTTGCCCAACAATAAGATTTGTTGATGTGGTATCTAGCGAAGTCTGAAACGACTTAGTCATTGAACCATTTTTGTAGAGAGACACCCTACTGCCATCATAAACAACGGCCCATTGTTCCCAAATGTTTGAAGCGACTTCTTGAGTAATGTTGTCATGACTATCGGTCCCGCCATAAAAACTGATATTGTCGCTTCCATGAATCCAAGTGCCAAAAGCTTTTCCACTCAAAGGACTTCCCCAGTAAACGAGTAACTCGACACCGGAGTCAGTGCTGAGTTCTCGATCCACCTTTTGCCAGTAAACCAAAGTTCGATTGTCACTTCCAGAAATGTTGATCGCACCTATGGAGGTAAGATTATCCCCACCATCGAAAGAATAGGATTGATTTGAGTGAGAAAACCGATCAGCAGACAATGATGCTCCGTTGACGATCAAATCATTCCCCTCGATCACATCCTTGGAATTGTTATCCATCGGGTAGTGCGCCACCAAGCCACGGTCCAACTCAATCGTTGCGGGGGTTGATAGTAAAGTGATGATTACTTTTCCATGGCCTGAGTTTGCTCCAGAGGTGTTGGTTTGGTTTGTTCCGGAATTGTAGGAACCACCTCCACCGCCAGCCTTTTGATTAGCTAAAGTATGTCTGTATTGACCGCCACCTCCCCCAGAGTATCCGCCACCACCTCCCCCACCATAAGATCCAGAACCACCTCCACCGAATCCAAATCCACCATCACTATTTGAACTACAGCCTGCGCCAGTTCCTCCTAAACCCCCATTTGGTTGGCTTTTGCCTGCGCCATTTCCACCCAAAGTGCCGGTAGATGAAGAACCACTTCCTGAATAACCATCGCTAAACCAACCACCTCCTCCGCTAGCCCATCCACAATCGCCTGAGAAGTAGCCGCCTCTTCCTCCTTGGCCACCTACTCCCCCGCTTCCACTTGAGGAAAGGCCGGACGTTGCTATTGTTCCTGAGAGTCCTGGGTCTCCCTGTGTTGAAGCTCCACCGCCACCGCCTGCAACGACTAGTGGTTGACTTGAACCCACAAGATTGATCCCCGTTCCACCACCACCACCACCTGAATTTCCAGTAGTCAATCCTTGTTGTCCGACCAATATCTCTAAGGTTTGGCCTGAAATTAGTTCAAATTGCCCGCTCATGATGGCTCCTAACCCACCTAGCCCTGAACCTTCTGCACCCCCCTGAGCAGCAAATGCCTCAACCTGATGCGTACCAGTTGTCGGTACCCTCCACTCCTGAATTCCCTGCGTGGTGATGTTCACAGCACCAGCAAGATTGGTGGAGGAGTAGGCAGTGTTAATCTGAGCTTGAGTCGGCCCAAGTCGTCCCGTTGCCCCAGCATTGGTGAAGTTCCGA
>JAQWOT010000378.1 GCA_029245725.1 SAR324 cluster bacterium
GATCGCCCGACATCTTTGCCAAAGCCTGGATGCTACTACCCACGCAACTCAGGGCAATTACAACAACTTTATCGGAGTACTCCTAACGCTTCTATCAGCCCCACTGGATACAAGTTGGTGGGTAGTTGAAATGGGAACAAACCACTTCGGAGAGATCGAAACACTAGCCAAGGTATCTCAACCAACCGTTGGTTTACTAACAAGCATCGGGGAGAGCCATTTGGAATTTCTGCTCAACACAGCTGGGGTTGCCCGAGAGAAATCCGGCTTGTGGAAGGGACTTTTGGAAGGTGGCCAAGCTTGGATTCCAGCAAATGTGTTAGAAAGAAGTGTTCTTGAGCGAGAGGCCAAACAGATTGGGGTTGCCCTCCACAGCTTTGGACTCAACGAACCGGCCGCAGAGTGGAATCTGCAACTACAGGCAACCCGATCAGACAACGGCTTATCCATCCTGGATTCACCTATTGGTGAATTACAGACTTTCTTGAACAACCCACTGGCTTTACAAAATCTGGCTGGTGTCCTCGCAGCTCTGCACTCAACAGGTGTAGATGATAATGATCTGCAGAAGGCCGTTGCCGAACTGGAACTGGATGTCACAGGCCGGATGCAACTACTCTCGCGTGGAGATGTGTTGTGGGTCAACGATAGTTACAACGCCAACCCCTCATCTTTCCGGAGCGTACTGCGGAGCCTACGTCAGATGTATCCCTCTCGACGGCTACTACTTGCCGCAGGTTCGATGGCAGAACTTGGAGACCAAGCCCCTGAGCTACATCATCAAGTAGGTGTTTTTGCTGCTAACTGTGGCGTCTCAACCCTCTTCACCTGTGGCCCCTATGCCTCAAACCTAGCAGAGGGCTGGCAAGCAACCACTCAACGTCTGGTGCACGTTACAGAAGAACCAGGTGATCTGCTCCCTCTTCTACAGCGGGCTCTCCAACCTGATGATGTGATCCTAGTCAAAGGTTCTCGCTCTGCACGAATGGAAAGAATCCTGCCAGAATAAACAACTTACCGTTCCAATTTAGCCGTAGCATCCAATCTTATCATTTTCCCATAGAATTTTTTGCGTTGCATTGTTCAGAATTTGTAAGATTCTTGACTTAGTCTAAAATAAGACCTAGCTTGTAAGGCTGATTTGTCCAGAATGATTGTATCAGTGGTTTCTGCTGTTTTTGCTTCCGAGACTAGGCAGCAACTTTGGCTAGTGGTTCCATCAAACAGTCAGGATATCTGCAGGTCAAATTGACCTTATGATGATTCCGATGTAAGGGATTATAAATTCCCATCACTGAGGAATTCTCTTTCTCTTCCCATCTAAACCGAGGAGTACAATTGGCTACTGAACTGGCAGATCTACTCCGTCAACATGATGTTCAGGTGACTGTTCAACGCATCGCTGTCCTACGAGCGGTGTCAGGCCAGCCTCACATCACGGCAGATGGTGTTGCTGAGGTAGTCAGAGCAGAATTGGGTGTCATTTCCAAACAGGCTGTGTACGATGCTTTAGGTATCTTGGTCGAACGAAGATTGGTTCGGCGTATCCAACCTGCTGGATCTCCAGCCCGCTACGAAGATCGTGTGGGCGACAATCACCATCACCTAGTTTGCCGATCCTGCAACCACATGGTCGATATCGA
>JAQWOT010000379.1 GCA_029245725.1 SAR324 cluster bacterium
AACTGCTTGCACTTCCGAAACAGTCAGATATATTCGTTGATTATCGATGAGTTCCCCCATAGCTCAGCTGGTAGAGCAAATGACTGTTAATCATTGGGTCGCTGGTTCGAGTCCAGCTTGGGGAGCCAGTCGAATCAGTCAGTTAGCTTCCTTTTATCTTCTACCAATCCCTCCAAAATCGAATCTAGGCGCAAAACAGGCGCACTCAGAATATCATTGAACACCCAAAACCACTGTAATAGCCACATCGCCTGTTGGGAAACCACTACACAGTGACTTCACGTATTGATCTAGGTATGTAGCAAAAATCTACACTAACACATCAGGGGCGATTTTGGGGAGAAACTTTCCTGTTTAAAAGAGTCGTTTTGTAAGGATATTTTGCGGGGTTTTGAAGCTATTGGGTCCTCTGAGCTCAAAGATATCATTGTATGCTCAATAAAGGTCTGTATTAATCTTTACCTCTGTCGGGTTAGATTACTCAGCGGCTTAAGAAAAACCCTGATTCAAGCAACTAACTCCGAAGAACTCAGCATCTTCTCATAGTTCAACTCTCCCTTATCCTGACCGGCAAGCTCACCTTCAATTCTAGTGTTCTCAGAACATACGACCAGTTGCCCAGATAGGTATTGACTAAATCATTGTCAACTAAATTCAACCAGTTGGTAGCTTGACTGTTCATACAGTTGGTTCATTTTGATTGCTTTTTTCAAAAATTAGTGTTCGATGGTATTTTTTCATTCGAATTAGTCGGTTGAATATAACTCTCATTTTAAGGATCATATGAGTCATTTTCTGATAAAAAGAGAAATGCCGGGTGCTTCAGATATTCCAAAAAATAAGCTTAACGAAATTGGGAAGGGTTCAGAAAGCGTTCTTGAAGAAATGCGAAATGAGGGCAAAGACATTAAGCAAATTGAAAGCTTCGTAACAGCGGGTGCTATTTTCTGTGTATATGATGCAACATCTGAAGATCTTGTACATGAACATTCGAAAAGGTCAGGAATTGGTGTCACTGAAGTAAGTGAAATCTCTTCAGTAGTACGACACAACACTTCACTCGTAAGTTAAGTGTCAGATTATTTGTACAAAATTTTGCTAACCTAAAAAAACTAGTTGATGATTTTAATCAAAATACTGGCTTAGTAGATTTTTAAAGGTAAGAAACACAGTTTTTTAGAAAGATTGTGTTTCTCAAAACATTCTAATTGATTGAATTCATTAGTAATGAAGCCTGTTTATCTAGTAGTGGACGTAAAAATCGATGATGTAGAGGCCTATGGAAAATACAAAGAGAAGGTCAAACCATTGATAGAAAGTTATGGTGGTGAGTATCTGTCCAGAGGTGGTGAAATCAATGTGCTTGAGAACGAATTGTGGGAACCTACTAGAATGGTATTGGTGAAATTCCCCGATAAGGAATCCGCAATGAACTGGTATAATTGCGAAGAGTATCAGGCACTGAAGAAAATCCGAATTGATAATGCGACTTCAACCAGTTTTTTTATAGCAGGCCTTTGAAATTTGCTCTCATTTTATTGAACTCAATCAACTAGCTAACTCCAAAGAA
>JAQWOT010000380.1 GCA_029245725.1 SAR324 cluster bacterium
GTGGGAATGCAGTAGAGCCACAGTGCAGAGGCGTCTAGAACGCCTAGAGCAACTGGGGCTTTTTAAGCGAATGACCCAGCCACCACGAAAGCAACCCAATGGAGCTTGGAAACAGGAGCGTAAGCTGGTGCTGATTCTGCCCAAAAAGACCAACTCTATATTAGTGTCTCATTTTGGTTTACTAGCTAACTCCCAGCAGAATGCTGAGAGATCTTCTTTAACCGTACCGGTCAAAACATTGCCAAATATGAAGTTTGTGGACTATCTGGCACTTCAATCCAAGGTCAGTAAAGGAGCATTTGCTTTTTGGATGAGACGCTGGGGAGCAAAACCAAGATCGATGGGGTACCTGCTGGACAATATTCACAGCAGAATTGAAAGAAGACCAGATGTGCTGGAGAGTGTGCTGTGGGATGCTGTGGGCCAGAAGCTCTCAGGCCAAGCACTGGTTGGATTTATTGTGAGTGAAGTCAAATCACGAATAACAACATAAGGAGTAGAGATGACTAGAGCCGAAGCATTTGATAAAGCGTGGAGACTTGGTTTTAAAGGAGACTTCTCGTTGTTTGATGAAATTTACCATCCTGATTTTAAGGGCATCAATCCTGTTGTAGACGATGTTGAACTTAACTTTGATGCATTCAAAGAAGGAGTTCACACTCTGAAGGATTTCATCATATTTACACCCTCCGAGATACTTGCAGAAGAGGATAAACTTCTAAAGGTGCGAAGATACAACAAACTTAAGGAAGCTGATGTTTTTTCTTTGGTGACAGTATCTATCACTTACAAAGATGGGAAAATAATTAACCAACAATATCTTGTTGAAGAATTAGACTACGACCCCAGCGAAGGGCATGACTGGAGCTGGGAAGACTATGAGTAATTGGATTGGGGAGTCCTAGACCTCTTTCAAATTGCTGATGGCTTCATTCTGGCGTTGAAGAATTTCTGCATGGATTTATTTACATGTGTATGCTTGACCTATTACAATTCCATCAGTCCAATTAGCATTTGTTTCTACAAAATGAGTCGCTCCCATCTCTTTCGCTCTATCAAAAGCATCTACTCTCGCCTCATTATTTCCGATTGCACCGCCCCAAAGACTATTTGGGATACCGACAATTTCTCCCAATTCGGTACAACTACTTAGTTGGGAATCTTCACGATCAAGATAAGTTATTCCATTCAACTTATTTCCAGACTTTATTTTAGAAGTACAGCTTGAAACCAATACTACCAATGCAATCAATGCAAACAACTTCATAAAACCTCATAGTCTTGGTGTTGCAGTCATTCCAATTTGAATTGCCCTCTATCCCACCACTGGCATTTGAAGTCAAGGCACAGAAGCTATTGAATAAATATATATAAATTCAAATATCCCCCATTTTCAGCCACTCGATCAAACTTACATCGCCTATTCTGGGACAGTTCCATCCTCACTTCTCGCATCACACCACACTAGAAAACTCAGCATCTCTCATGATGCGAAAAGTAATTTACCCCCCTGTCCGGTTTACTAAATCCATCCCTTCTCTGGGGCAAGCCTACCAACCTGAAACTGATCAAACTACTGCCTACCAAATTACATTGACCTGAGAGGTTTTAAGATAGCTATCAAAGGTCAAAATTTTTTTTACATGTATTGATAGCTAAAAAATAAAATCAAACTGGTGAAGGTTATGGGTATTTTTAGAGGCATGTCTGAATTGAATGATTACCAACAGTTTGACAGTCATCAATGCGCTAACGCTTAATTCGTGACTTTTGATCGTACTTGCTGGCATGTGGGTTTATAAATAAAATACACCCGTGAGTGAGCACAATTCACATCGGAGAAATCCAAATGGAATTGACTACAGAGAGACGAACCCCGAAGTGTTTTAGTCTTTCTCCATCACTGCTGGATCAATTGGACGAACTGCCAAGACGATCAGTATCAAGATGGGTTGAGGAAACACTGAAGGAGAGAATGGACAGGAGGAATACTGCGGAGGCTGGACAGCAGGATAAATGAGTTCCAGTGACTACAAACGAAAAACCCCAGCATCCCTGAATTTTTGGCGACTCGAAGGGAATACCGGGGTAATCTTTAACAACAACCATCTGTGGAAACAGTTGTCTGCATGGTGCAGTTTGGCACTCGACTAAGATCGATACATCAAATGTGCCTCACTCTCAACGATCTTTTGTTCAAATTGATCGTGCCCAATTGCATCCCTGTAGATATCTGAACCTCCACT
>JAQWOT010000381.1 GCA_029245725.1 SAR324 cluster bacterium
GCTTGAAACAGCCTAGCTGAGATAATGGAAGTTTGACCATCTTCGTTTATAAGAAGCAACAGCTTTGGGATTTAATTCCATCCCAGCCTTTGAGGCTAACTGACATGCCCCACTGATAGAGATTTTCGGCATTGTTTTGAATATCTCCATTAGTAAACCTACGTCCGCTGCGGAAAGAGCTTGATATGGAAGCGGAGGAATCAATTCCTCCACTTCCAAATGTAATTGGTAAGCTCTTGCAATCTCCTCCCAAGATTCTCCCTCTTCTCTTAAAGTCTGTATCTCCTTTTTTTCAGTAGCGGTCAGTTCTGACCAGCTTTTGTGCCATAGAATTCCCTCTTCTTTTGCCCAACGCTTGAGGACTTTTAAACCGACGTCGAAGTGTTCAGAAATTTTCTCTGGCAATTCACCACTCATCAGTTTTTGAAGAATTAGGCCTCTGTCTGTTTCAGACTTCTTTTTACGATGAACTTTGTGTTTCGAAGGTACATTTTTTTTACGAAGAAGATTCTCAATTTCCTTCAGTTCAGCTGCAGAAATTGTGAATTTACGTGCTAATTCTTCATGAGAAACACCTTTGTCCAACTCAATCGCAATTTCAATGCGTTGTAGTTCGTCCAAAGGCATTTCAGTCCTTGGTAGATGATATGAGCTGATTAATACTTCGAAGTGGGAATGGAGTGGAAATCTTTTTTGGAATTGATATCACCTGGAAACAATTTTTCTACTCTTTCCAGTTGAAGGGAACTTCTTGTCTCATTCGCACGATGGTGCTTTGTTGCGGGGCCTCGTTAACAAAATAATTACCTCCACGTTGCAGTTGCTGTGTTTGAGGTACTTCGTAATTGCCTGAGGGAATTGGATATCTTTCGCTAGTCAGGGCATCACACCCTGTAAGGCTGAAACCAAAAAAGATTGTTATGGCACCCAGTAAGTTTTTACTTTTCATTCAATATCCCTATTTCTTAGTCTAAAACTCAGAGTTTGTTTTAAAAACTTTTTTGACAACAATATTCAAAACGACAGAAAAGATTCCTAAGAATAATTAAGCAATTCAAGGGCCTGTCCATGCAAATCAAGATTCGCAGTTGCTAACGCAGTGCCGTCCCAGCCCATTCGAATTGGATCGCCAGACCAGTCTGTCACAATACCTCCAGCCTCCTGAATAATTACTACCAACGCAGCAATATCGTAAAATTGCAGAGAGGCTTCCGCTACAAGCTCAACCCAACCACAAGCCAGAGATCCATAATTAAAGCAATCCCCACCATATCTTTCAACACGTACAGATTTCGCTAAATTCTGAAATTGATTCAATTCCTGAGTTGAAAAAATCGCTGGGGATGTACATACCAATCTTGATTCCTCAATCTTCTGAGTTGAGGAAGTGGTGCAACGCTTACCCTGATAATAAGAGCCTCCTTGGAGGGTTGCCCACCAGCGCTCCTGGGACATTGGCAAATCCATCAAACCTAGTAGAAATTCATCCTCAGTAACTAAGCTCAACAAAGTACCAAACAACGGATTCCCTGTAATGAAACTTCGTGTTCCATCAATCGGATCGATCACCCATTGATATTCAGAAATCAAATTCTCATCAGCTTCCTCCTCTCCAATTATGCCATGGTCTGGGAATTCTGAACGAATTCTTTCACGAATCAGTGCTTCAATCTGTTTATCAGCGATTGTCACTGGTGAAGAATCCTCCTTATCTGTCACTTGAAGATCACTTCTGAAATATTTCCTGGCATGTAGACGAACTTCGTCTAGCCAATTCTGAGATGCTTCAATCCATTTGGGATCCATAAACCATCTAAGATGAGGAAAAAAATGATCAAATTCAGATATCTATGAATATTTTTTCATAGAAACATTACAACGACCTAAAACTGCTTCAGAAACTTATTCTAGACTTCAGAACACTGGTTTCTGACTAAACTCGCAAATTCTTATTAGGTTTCAGTCTATTTTTCGTTGATGGTCTTTCTACTTCCTCTGCTCCAAAACAAGCGATTTTTTTCCTACCCAACTCTAAACTGTCTCAAGTCTCAATTTAGTTTTTGATTGAGTTCTCATTTAAAAGGTCAGTAAAAATCACATTTTTTAAATCCAATAATTGTGTATTCACTAAAACTGTGGCAGAAGGACAGTTTCCTTTTAGGAAGCTATCGATCAATTTTACAACCTTGAGGGTACAAAATGGACTGGATAACGATCACAATTGGCCTGCTAGGTGGCCTGGGGCTCTTTCTGTATGGTATGGAGAAGATGAGCGACGCACTGAACCAGCTCGCTGGTGATGGAATGAAAAGAGTTTTGACTACACTCGCTGGTGATCGGGTCCGGGGGCTACTGACTGGAACAGTTTTTACCGCAGTCACCCAATCTAGTTCAGTCACTACTGTAATGTGTGTGAGTTTTGTGGCGGCTGGTTTGATGAGTTTCCCTCAGTCAATGGGACTAATTCTTGGAGCTAATATTGGAACCACGATCACCGCTCAGCTAGTTGCCTTCAAAGTCACCAAATATGCGATGTTTCTTGTTGCGGGTGGTGTGCTTCTTCAGATGATTAGTAAGGGGGACAGGACCAAACAATGGGGAAGAGTCCTACTTGGATTGGGGTTACTGTTTGTTGGAATGAACACAATGGGCGAAGCAATGAAGCCGTTGCGGACCTACGAACCCTTCATTGAATTGATGCAGCAAATGGCCAATCCTTTCTTGGGCATGCTGGTGTCAGCTATTTTTACTGCTTTGGTTCAATCCAGTTCGGCAACTATGGGAGTTGTCATAGCTTTGGCGACCCAACAACTCATCTCCTTTCCAGCTGGTTTGGCTTTGATTTTAGGGGCTAATGTTGGAACGTGTGTGACTGCGGGTTTATCTGTTATTGGGAGAAGTACAGAGGCAAAGCGAGTTGCTGGAGCCCATGTTTTTTTCAACCTTGGGGGTGCATTACTGGTGTTACCATTCTTGGGATTGATTGCAAATGCTATCGGGCCGGGGAACGCTGAGTCTTCTGACCTAACCAGGGCAATCGCCAATGCTCATACCTTCTTCAACATCGGGATGGCAATTTTGTTTCTACCATTTCTGAGTTTTATCGCGAATTTCCTGATCAAAATTATTCCACAGGAAAAGGTCGAAGCGAAAGCTGGGGTCTATGTAACAGCTTTGGAACCTGATCTTTTAAATGCCCCATCTTTGGCGATGAGTGCTGTTACCAAAGAACTTGAGCAACTCGGACAGTTGGTATTAATGGCCTACCGTGACAGTTTGCCGACACTTCTTTCTGATGATCCAAAGCAGCTTAAAATTTTGAAAAGTAGTGATGATGAAATTGATAGGATGCATAATGAGTTAATTGAATATCTGACTGAGCTCGGTAGAAAACCCTTGTCCCCCGAACAACAGGATGAGCAAATGCGCCTTGTCAAAATGGCAGATGAACTGGAGCATATTGGGGATGTCCTTGAGACAAATATCAGTCGTCTGATTGAACAGAAACAGGAAAGTAAAGTTAACTTTGACTCTGAGTCTACTAAGCTTCTTTCAGTATATCATGCGATGACACTTGAGGCTCTTGAAAAAACTGTTTCAGCTCTTGATTCTGAAAAGGGCCAGTCTGCAGAATCGGTAATTGGTATGAAGAAGAAATTGAAGGCTTACGCTGAGAAAGCTCACTCCCAGGAGGCAAAAAGACTGGAGACGATGGAAAGCGGAAGCTTATTGGTTTATCGTTTGGAGGTCGACATGATTGAGAAGATGGAACAGGTCTTTAGACATTCTCGCAGGCTAGCTCGCCATATTCTAAGACTTGAGAAGTCAGTTTTAGCCACATGATTTGAGTTAACAAAAAACGATTGAACCACTCTACAGATGGTGGTTCAGTTCTAAAATATCTCAGCGTTGAGCCAGAAGTCCTTTGCTACCTCTGAAGTGGGACTCCAAACCATTCACCATCGCATCAGCGATCTTTTGGCGATTTCTATAATCCAAGATCAACTTGCGATCTTGAGCGTTATTTAAATTTGCCACCTCAACCAGAATAGATGTTGGAATTTTACTGTAACGTAAAATTGCAGGGAGGGACTTTTTGCCCCTGCGTATGATATAACCACGAACCGTGTTGTTGCGGTGTGTTTTCCACTTCGCATCTCGTAAGCTATGGATCATTGTTTTCCCCAACTCCCTACTATATTTTTCAGAAAGTTGATTGTCACCTTTACTAAAAGTGACCCTTCTCGTGTATTCTTTGCGCTTAGTGTAAACGGACTTCACAACTCCAAAAGCTCGACTTCGAACACGTCGGTCAGGGTAATAAATCATGGCACCCCGCAAAGATGCGTGTAAAGCATCCCCATGCACACTTATCAGAACAATCTGATCAGAGGGCACTCCTTGATTACGTAATTTCAGATAGATGTGATTCACTAAAAATACACGCATGTTAACTCCTACTCTCGCACTCCCTAGATCATAGCGTGGATTTACTAAGAGTTCTTCATCACGATCAACTTTTTCGCTAAGGTATTTGACAGGTCCACTTTGGCTTTTATCGCGAACCGTCTCATGAACAACAAATCCTGACTTCTTCAATTCAGGCAACATTCGCTGAACGATGTCATAAACGACATCATCCTCATAAACTCTGTCTCCCTTTTTTGGATCCCCTTTAACTGCGCCAGGATCAATTCCACCATGTCCAGAATCCAGAATGATGTGGATCTGATCTTTCGTTAGAACAACATTCTTTGAAGATTTGCTTTTGGATTGTTTTTTCTGAATTGGGGCTTTCTTGACTTCTTCTTTTTTTGCTTCTATTGCAGAGTTTTTCGTGATCTGAGGCACAACTTTTTTCAAGTGGACGTCTGGTGCCGGTGGCGGCACTGGAGGGGGTTTTATGTGTAGTTCCTCTTCATCATCCCCGTGATCAACTTCGTCGTCATTTTCAGCAACCGTAACTGTCCCTCCTCCACCAGATAAGTCCAGATACTCATCACTTACCCACTCGAGTGGAAAGCGAACCAGTTGGCCAGTCTGGATCAATCTTGCGTTGTTGATATCGTTTAATTCAAGAAGCTCTTTGGCCATTCGATCTACCTCCTCATGCAGGAGTCGACCGGTAAATCTTGCTACTACCGAAGAATAAATTGTGTCTCCAGATGACATCTTATACGCAGCAAAGCGCCTTCCCTTGGAATCAGCTTTGACCAACAACGGTTCTTTGACTTTAAGGGGCTGTAACTCCAAGCCCTCCCTCAACCAATCCCATGGAATCTCAACTACATCCCCAATTTTGAGAGAACGACCTTGGTTCATCAGTTTATTATGTCGAATAAGGTGTTTTGCTCCAATCTCTCTCTTGGCAAACACACCAGAGATCAAACTGACTGTCTCCCACTTGTAAGTTACTCGGTGGCGCCATCCTCCTGCTCCACTTGCGTCTTCTGGAAACATTGCTTTCAAAGCTGCTCCCTGAAGTGCATCATTTAGAGACCAAAACGGGATCGGAACAAAGCGATGTTGATAAAGTGGCTTGTTCCCATTATATTTTGTGATTTTTTTGTGATCATTACGCCAATCATCAAGAACCCTTTTGCCCATCTTGTATGTTCCTTCGCCAGCTCTTGGCTTGATCAAAACCTCGAAGCTATTGCTTGCCCTTCTGACTCGCATTATATCTTCATCATTAAAGATAAATTTCTGATAATGCTTTGTTTTTTTTGCCTCTACCGAAATCGGCAAGATTATTAAGAAACATAATGTAAGATGGAAAAGCAAAGCTTTTGGATTCATGAAAACTGGCTTCGTTCAAGTTCGCAAAGTGGGAAGCACATCATGCGCGGTAGGCCATCCAGGCAGAATCTAAATAAGTAACTTTTGACAAGAACTGTGCCAACAAATTAGGGAGAAATTTATGAGCGTGCAGGGCCGTGTTCTCGCACAAAATAGACGTGTGCGGTTTGAGTATGAAATTCTAAAAACCTACGAGGTGGGAATTGAACTGAAAGGGACCGAAGTCAAAAGTATTCGTGAGGGGAAAATAAACTTGAGTGAGAGCTACTGCCGGGTCACGGAACTGATGGAGGGTTGGCTGATGCAGTGCCACATTTCTCCATATGATTTTGGAAACCGACACAACCATGACCCAGTTCGTCCAAGAAGACTACTTCTCCACAAGGGTGAGCTTCGTAGATTGTACGGGCAAATTCGTGAGGCTGGACTTACGATTGTCCCCTTAAAAGTGTATTTAAAGAAAGGTCTTATCAAATTAGAGATCGCCTTAGTGAAGGGGAAAAAGATTCATGACAAGCGAGAAACTCTCAAAAAGAGGGAGGTGAATCGAGAGATGGAAAGAGCACTTAAAGCAAGGGACTGAGAATGGTACTGGAGTCAGCTGAGAAAGATTGGTTAGCGCTTAGCGTAGTTTCAGGGGTTGGCACTCAGACTCTTCAAAAACTTTCAGAGATTTTCGGTAGTCTCTCCAAAATTTGGCAAAAATCCTCTGATCAACTCCTGCAATTGGGCCTTAAAAAAGATGTCATTGGGCGATTGACGAAAGCAATGGAAGTTCGAAGTTTCCAGATAGAAAAAAGACTAATCGAATCATCTCCCAATCTTCGACTGTTTTGTCCAGAGAGTGAGTGGTTCCCAGCTAATCTATTACAGATTCATAGTGTTCCTTCAGTACTTTATGTCAAAGGTGAGTTACCAGATTTACACAATTTATGTTTGGGAATCGTGGGATCAAGGTCCTGCACCAGTTACGGACGAGATCAAACCAAAAGGCTGGTATATGAACTTGCTGAATTGGTTCCAGATGCCTTCGTAATCAGTGGGTTGGCACGAGGGATAGATACCGTAGCGCATGAGGCTTCTTTGGAAAGTAGATTAAGAACGATTGCTGTTTTGGCTGGGGGACTCCAGCACATCTACCCTCCTGAAAACCAGAATTTGGCGGGTAGAATTTGTCAACAGGGAGCACTGATCAGTGAATTCCCTCTGGCCACCAAACCGGTTTCACATAATTTTCCTATTAGGAATCGCGTGATTAGTGGCATCTCACAGGGTATCTTGGTAACTGAGGCGAGTGTGAAAGGTGGAGCTTTGATCATAGAGACGTTTGGCCAAGAACAAAACTGTGAGGTTTTTGCTGTACCTGGAAGAATCGACTCTCATCCTAGTAGCGGATGTAATTAACTGATTTCAAGGAACCAGCAAAATTAATAACCTCTGCCACTGACATCCTCGAGGATCTACTGCCAACCATTTCCAATAATGCAGGGATTCAACTCTCTTTTCTAGAACCATCAAAACAAATTACGCTTCCCCAAAGCGAATTGAGTAAGCAACAGATCATGATCCTCAATTCCTTGAATGAGGGTGCAAAAGATCTGGATAACTTGAGTCTCATTACATAGAAGGGACCACAGCAACTTTTGCCTTTGTTACTGGAAATGGAATTGCAGGGATGGATTCGAGTTTTGCCAGGTGGTCATTATGAAATAAACCCATCTATTGAGATTGTTCCATGAAGAAATCATATTTTTTGTTGATTCTGATTCTTATTTCATTTTTTTTCGTAAAGCCTATTTCTGCAAGGACTTTAGGGGCTGAAGAAATCTCTGCGATTCTAAATACCCATTCAGAGAATCAACTGCGTTTCCGCAGGGATTTTTCACAAAAAGAACTCGAACTGAGTGGAGATTTTGAAAAATTACGACCGCAAGGAAGTGATTGGGCCTTTGAACTAAAGAGCCAGGGCAACTTTGTATATTGTTTAATGAATGAAAACCAGGCAATGGAATTTGTCGATACCGGGCGGGGAACAAATATTTTCCTTACCGGCAGGATCCAAACAGTGCGTGGAAACGATGAGAATAACAACAAACCAATTCTAGAATTAGATCAATGTCGGATTAGGTTATTGTCTGAAAATCAGGCTGCCTCTATCCCTTTAGAAGGTCGCTGGAAAGGCTGCAACGTGCGGATTGGCAAAAAGAAGTATAATGGCAAATCTTGTAGCCTCTATATGAACATCCGCAAGCAAAGCGATGGTTATATGATCAGCGATCTAAAGAGAAGTGATGGACGGCCAATTGAGGTTGTGGCAGCGAATTTTGCTAGAGGGACACTTCCAGAATGGTCAACAAAGACATTACAGACAGGAGTAATCACTTCCTATAACTGTCAATTTAAAAAAAAGAACCAGAACAGTTTCATATGTGAGTGGGAAGAGCCAAAAAGAGAAGGAACCATTAATTTCCAAAGACTACGATGATGGGATATTCTGGAACAATCGGATATTATTTCAATAAGATAGCCTCCAAGGCTGGTTGTAACTTAGGGTGCTTAAAAGGGTAGTTCATCTCCATCAATCTCTTTGGTTGAACAGCAAGATCGCTGAGCACGGTAGAATCAGCCATCTCACCAAAAACTGTTTCCATCATAAACTTCGGGACTTTGAGGATTGCAGGCCTTTTTAAAACTTTTGCCAAGACTCTACTGAATTTCAGATTTGAAACCACCTCCGGAGCCACCGCATTATAGTTTCCCTGCCAACTGTCAGAATGAATAGATTGCCAGATCATGTCGACAACATCAGATAGGGTTATCCAACTCATTCTCTGTTCGCCGTCCCCAATTGCGCCCCCCAAGCCGAATCGAAAAACTGGCAGCATTTTATGTAATGCTCCACCTTCCTTTGCCAACACAACCCCCAACCGTAAACGCACAACTCGAATTCCCTGCTCTTCGAGTATTTCACTAGCCCGTTCCCAATCTTCCACAACATCTGCCAAGAATCCTGAGCCAGGTGGACTTTCTTCAGTGACCCAGTCAGCTCGTTGTTGACCGTAGAACCCAATCGCAGACGCAAACACCACTACTTTTGGCGGGGATGGACTAGAGAGGATTTTTTCAACTAGGAACCTAGTGCTTTGAACACGACTTTCATAAATCAACCTTTTTTTAAAGCTGGACCAATGACCATCTACCGTCTCACCCGCCAAATGAACCAATGCATCGCAATCATCCACCCCTCCATCAAAAACCTTCTCTGAATAATTCCAGAAACGCTCTCTTTCTTCGGAAGTTGGATGACGAACTAGTTTTAAGAATGGTTGTTTCTCTGATTTAAACCTTTTTGTAAGTGCCTTACCGATCAGTCCTGAAGCTCCCGTAATTGCGATTAATTTAGGATCTGACATTGGAATCCATTCTTAAAGATTCAAAGTGTTTTAGGACGTTCATAATTGCCTGGTATTGCCAATCACGATACTGAAGGGGCCGAGTTCGACAAATTTTTCATTGGGCAGGTCATGAGGCATTCCCAAGTAATGATTGGAATTCCATTGCCAAGAGATAGATCTTTCTTCCTCGATCAAAAAAAATAATGGTGCATCATAACTATTGCAGAGGAACCACCAACTCATGCCTTCCTCAAAATTTTCTATTTTCCAAACAAAACTTCGAATATGAGGTGACCAGTCTGCCTCATATCCTTTCGAATTAAACCAACTGATCGTTGCAGAGGAAGAAATCCAACATGATTTGCAAAATCTTGCTCTCAAAGAGAGAAGCATTCGAACAAATTCAACACGATCAGAATTGGTCTCACTCTTCTGCCAATTGAGCCAGTTTAGTTCATTGTCTTGGCAATAAGCATTATTGTTTCCATTTTGTGTTCGACCCCATTCATCACCTGCCACAAACATCATTGGACCACGACTGATGGCAAGAATGGTCCAAGCCATCCTCCACTTCTGTTCACGCAAGCCTAGTATTTGCTGATTCTGAGTTGGTCCCTCCACTCCTAAATTATCTGAAAAATTTGCTAAATGGCCATCTCGATTGTTCTCACCGTTTGCTTCATTGTGCTTATCTGAATAGCAGAACAAATCCCAGAGGGTAAAACCATCATGGGAGGTTATGAAATTCAGACTAGGCCAATAATCAGCTGAGGTTTCACCGAAAAGGGAGGGGTTCCCTTCGATTGAATCTTTTAGAGCAAGGCCTTGACCTACTTCTCCGGAGAGCACCTTGCGAATGGTATCTCTGAATCGATCATTCCATTCTGTCCATCCTGCCTTCTTCGCAGACTTTCCCAGATCGTATCCATGAGCGTCCCATGGTTCCGAGATCAGCCGAACATTCTTCAGCCTTGGCTCCTGCCGTAGTTCCCAAAGAAGATTTGGAAAATCCTGAAAATCGCCCGTATCCAGATGCCGATTCATAATACTGGTCAGATCAAATCGAAAACCATCAACCCCCATCACTTCATGCCAATAAATCAAACTTTCCAGGATTAACTCCTTCACCAAGGGGTGTCCGCATCTTAAGGTGTTGCCACAGCCTGAAGCATTATGAAGCTCACCTTCTGGGGTGTGGAGGTACCATGTATCTTTGTCCATCATTTTAAAATGATATTTTGGCCCTTCGGCATCCTGTTCTCCAGAATGGTTGTAGACAACATCCAACCAAACCTCGATTTTATAAAGATGGCATTCTTGAACAAATTCTTTGATTTCATGATGCCGGTTTAAAGGATTTTCAGCGTAGGCTCCCTTGGGAGCAAACCATAAGACCGGTGAGTAACCCCAATAATTTTTGAGATTTTGTTGATTTTCTGGATTTCTTAACTGGTTTTCATTTTCATCGAAATCAAAAATAGGAAGCAGCTCCACCACATCTATGCCGAGTTGGCTTAAATATTTGATTTTTTGTTGCATCCCAGAAAAATTGCCACGTTGCCTGACAGGAACCCCGGATGAGTGATGCTGAGTCATTCCACGAACATGACATTCATAGATAACCAACTCACCCAAAGGCTTATGAGAAAATCTTTCTGAAACTCTTAACTTTTCCAAATCTGTCAGGAGAGCCACCCTCTTCAACTTTACTGATGAAGTCTTGCTCAGTGAGTGTTCACATTCAAAGCTTGTCCTCAAAAGTCCAAATTTCTCATCAACTTCAAATGTAATGATTTTACCCCAGAATTCCCCACCAAGAGAATTTCTCGCAAACGGATCAAGGATCCAATCAGTGATATAATTGCCATTTGAATCTGATCGTAAAACCTTTACCAAATATGCTGTCAAGACAGTTACTGGATACTCAAACTGACCCTGCCAAATTCTCTGACTCTTTGAGGCTTCAATCAGATCATATTTCTTCAGTAATGGAAGATTTTCTGAGGTTTTGTAATGTTGATTGTCAAAAAAACTGAGTGGTATCCCAAAGAACCAAAGTTCGACTTTAAGTGCGTTGGAAATGGGGAGAGAAATGCTATAGTGATTTTCGTCTAAGTGAATACCAAATTTATTCATATACGGAACTACCCTTTACTCATCATTTAATACTTCTTTTTTTTGTATATTTTAGCTATCAAACCAAGAATAACAGTTTTGCCTAGTAACTTTCATAAGGTACGTCCTGTGAATGTGCCGACCTGTAGAGAGAATCTTCGCCAAAGCGGCATCCCTTGCCCAAACGCTGAAAAACAAACCATACTGCAATCCCCTGAGTAAATAATGTCCCGAAAAATTATATTTTTCTTTACAATTCTTTTCATGACAAGCATATGTGAATTAACTTGGGCAGCAGGTGAAGGTAGAAGGCAAATTCGCCCTTTGGACTATCAAAGTTTACGTTCCTACACAGAATCTCAGCAGGTTATCCCAAATTATGTTGCTGAAAGATATCCAGATAACTTTGAAGACAAAGTACGTCGAGATGCTGCCCGTTATGTCCCACCGAAGCGCCGTTTCAAAACTGATCCTCTGAATTACGGACAACTCAGAATATACCTTGACAGACAATACGAAAGCCCACCGGACAATCCTCTCACAAGAGATATTTATTCACGAAGAAAATCTGTGCGAACCATCATACGCGAACCGATGGATATGCGATAAAAAGAAGATGGTGTGATTCACAATTAATTTGTGCTATACAGAATGGTTTAATTTTAAATTGTTATCCATACCTTTCGTATTGGATCCTTCCCCACCTCTCTAGCAGTTTAGGCACTCCCGAATGGCGAAGAAAAAAGTTCGCAAGGCTGGCATGGTTAAGCGCCAGCAGGCAAAGAAACATACAAAAGAACAACAACGGCGTAAGTTTGCCTCCCGAAGAATGATTAGCAATCCCCAAGCTGCAACCCAAAAGCGTTTGGAAGAATTACTGAGTACACTTCCCTTTCTAGCATTCTCTGAACGTTTTGAAGATCTGAAATTTGATATTCAGACAGTTAAAGACGATTTAGAAGCAAAAACCCCAGAACCTTTGCTACTGATGAAACTGCTTACTGAAGAGTTTCTGGAAGGATTCCGTGCTCGATTTGATGAATTTGAGAGAGAGACAACTCCACAGTCACCGGATAATCTTCTGGCGAAAGCAACGATCCATCAACTGGATAACAGTAATGAAATTCCTCATCTTTCAAATCCAATGATTGTGGCAGTGTATCTCAAAACACGTGCCGAAGCGCTTGGGGAGGAAGCACTGACGAGAGAGACGATTCATGACGCTCTCAATGATTATGAAGTAAGAAACAGCGAATTGATCGAATTAATCTCAGAAAGCCCCAGTGAGTTGATTTATGGTCCCGAAGCAAAAATACCTGGCTCAGCCGATTCAGGTATTGAGGAAGAAGCCACCACTGATTCTGAATCTGAGGCAGTTGTTAGAGTTCCTCCAGTATCTGTAGAAGTCCTGGCAAGTTTCCGAGAGAGTCTCGATTGGTCGGAAGAAGATCTCTCACGGTTGGATGAAGATCTTGAAGTGTTTCTGGACGATTTCCAGCCACCTGTGTATCAGGAATGGACGCCTGAGTTGATTGACGAATTTATTAATGAATGGTTTGTCAGGGAAGCAAATCCTTTGGAAGAAGACTTGGCAAGCATGCGTAAAAACATGCTCTATTTCCTGAGATATTTGCGTGAGAAATCTCTGTTACCATCATGCTTTGGAGATACACGACCAGCCAGCCTGGAAGGCGCTGCTTGAATCGAGCTTGTATTAAAGTGAATGGGTCGGACATTTTTCCAACCACCACCGAGGTGACTATGTGTATTCGTTGGCAAGTAAGCATCCTTTTCATAATTATATCCCTTATTGCACTCAATGGGTGCAATAAGGATCAAGGACCACGACCTAGTCAGGGAACACTTGACAACCCTAGTTTCCATGTCATGCGGGGTAAAGACTTACTTGATGAGCAGCGGATTGATGCTGCATATAAGCAGTTTGATCTGGGACTTGAGTTGAAATCTGAATATGGACCTGCTCTAGCAGGCAAAGCGCTTGTCCTTACTCTCCAATCACAACAAGTCGGATTGGAGCCTGAAAAAGCTTCAGAACTACTTGAGGAATCTGAGAATTTATTGGAAAAAGCCCTTAGCAAAGCAGAGGGCCCAAGTGAGGAGCTCTCTGTTCAGTTGTTGGCAATGCGTGCTATTACAGCCAGAGCAGAGGGAGATGACTGGATCGATGATGTTGAAGATCATTTTAATAACGCTCTGGAGATTTTTGAAGACCACCCCGATCTACAGGCAAGCAAGGCAGAACCCTGGTATTATTGGGGCCAATCTAATGAGAAAGCTTTGAGATTTGAGGAGGCCCAGAATGCTTTCATCCAAGTACTTGAGTTGAATCGTGGTTTTACTAGAGAAGCTAATCGTGCAATCGAGCAACTGAACAAAATTGTCCGCGCTCAACCAGGTACAAGGCATGGACGTGAGCTTGCGATGATTGAACAAATTACTCGTGCTGATATGGCAGCGTTGTTGATGCAAGAACTTAAATTAGCTGATCTTTACAGCAGAAATGCACCTGAGCAAAGGGAAGAGCTAAAGTTTGAATCTCCAACAAAAGATTTTATTCCTCCTGGCGAAAGCAAAATAGAACGGCCGCTGGCATCTGATATCTCAGATCATCCATTGCGCGAAGATATTGAAACAGTTCTTAAACTTCAGGTGCGAGGCCTGGAATCTAACCCTCAATTCCTCTTTTTCCCAAATAAAGAGATCACTAGGGCTGAGTATGCTTTGATGTTGGAAGATGTACTTATTCAAGTAACGCAAGATTCAGCTCAATCCACTAGATTTGTAGGGGACACCTCACCGTTTGTGGATGTTCGGCCAGACGCATACTACTACAACGCTGCGCGCACCCTTGTTTCAAGAAATATTATGCAGCTGCAAGACAAGGTTCGTGGTGAATTTGGTCCTGATCGAGCGGTTTCTGGTGCTGATGCGCTCTTGAGTTTGCGCCTTCTCAAAGACGAACTACAGCGCTTTGTAAGATCTCCGAGCAGTTGATGAGATATGAATTGCAATGTACTGGTTGTTGATGACGAGCGAAGTATTCGTTGGGTCCTAGAAAAAACCATCTCTCGAGCCAGTGCAACGCCTCACATTGCTTCCAATCTCCAAGAAGCACTGGAAATTCTAGAAAGCCAATCCATAGACATGGCATTTGTTGATATTCACCTGCAACAGGAGAATGGGCTGGCTTTCACTGAAGAGATTTTGAAGCGATTCCCTGCCTTGTTGATTACGGTGATGACCGGTCAGAACACAATGTTCAACACGGTAGAGGCCATGAAGAAAGGGGCTTTTGAGTACATCACGAAGCCATTTGACATCCAAGAGGTAGAGGAAATCCTCGAAAGAGGCCAACATCTTATTAGAAGTCACAGAGACGACCGCAAAAGCCAACTTCAACTTACCCACCGCGAAGAACTAGAATTACTGATCGGAAGAAGCCGTGAAATGCGTGACATCTTCAAGTTGATTGGTAGAGTAGCTGCAACCCATCTGACCGTACTAATTCTAGGAGAGAGTGGGACAGGCAAAGAATTGATTGCACGTTCCATTCATTCACATTCCGACCGTTCAGAAGCACCATTCGTTGCGATGAATTGTGCAGCAATCCCAGGGGAATTACTAGAATCCGAGTTATTTGGTCATGAAAAGGGGGCTTTCACTGGGGCTGTTGATCGCAAACGTGGAAAATTGGAGCTTGTAGGCCGAGGAACTCTTTTTCTTGATGAAATTGGAGACATGCCAATAAAGCTGCAGGCAAAGCTGTTAAGAGTTCTACAAGAGCGACAGTTTGAGCGGGTGGGAGGTAGTGAGTTGATCCCCGCTACCATGCGAGTGATTGCGGCTACACACCGGCAATTAAACAAGATGATTGCGGAACAGGAATTCCGTGCGGATCTTTTCTACCGGTTAAGCGTGTTCCCCATTAATGTGCCCTCGCTCAGAGAACATCGTGAGGACATCCCGCTGCTGGTAGAACATTTCCTGAAAAAAGGCCGTCAAGAATTAGCAGTAGGACGAAAGTGTATTACAGAGGAGACGATGGAGATTCTTCAAAAATATTCTTGGCCAGGAAATATCAGAGAATTAGAAAATGTAGTCAAAAGTTTAATGATTACCAACGTGAGTGAAATCATTAACAAAGATGCACTTCCACATAATCTGCTAAGACAAGCCCCACTCCCAGAATATGAAGAGACACTGGAAGAATTGGCCTACAAAAAACTTCATATTGTGATTCCTGAATTTGTTCATCAGCAAAGAGAGGATTTGATGGACGTCGTTCTTCACCAGATAGAAAGACCCTTATTGCAATTGTTGTTGGAAGAAACTCGGTGGAACCAACAGAGGGCTGCTCGTATTCTGGGGATCAACAGAAATACTCTTCGCAAAAAAATTGAGATTTTACAGGTAAGAAGACTCAGTTCCTCAAATAGCCAATAGATGAAAATGCTCAATCGAGTTTTACAAACCATCCATCAGAGAATTGCATCAGGTGAAACTGACTCTTCTTATGTAGCATCCCTTGTTCAAAAAGGAGAAGATAAGATTCTGAAGAAAATTGGTGAAGAAGCCACAGAATTAGTTTTGGCTGCTAAAGGTCAAGATCGTGCTGCCTTGGTGCATGAATTGACTGACCTCTGGTTTCATTGCCTTGTCTTGATGGCCGAAAAAGAAATATCCTTAGAAGATATTGATAATGAACTAAAGAGCCGTTTCGGCCAATCAGGAATTGAAGAGAAAGCTTCTCGCAACAAACCCTGATCATTTTCTGTTGTTCCACCCAAATTAAGACCTATGTTTACACCTTTTGAATCGTTCGGCATCAAATTCCGCAATCAAATCCTTGCTCCGCCAACAAAAGAAAACCTTGCAAACCACCGTGGGATTGTCACTGGAGAAATGATTCGTCACTACTCAGCCCTGGCAAAGCAAGGCGTGGGCACCATGCTTACAGAATCAGCTTTTGTTGCCCGTCAAGGGAAGATGGCAGCTGGTCAATTGGGCATTTCAGAGGAAGAGCACTTAGCGGGCTTAGAAAAATTAGTCAAAGCCATCAAGAAAGAGGGAGCATGTATTGGAATCAAGCTCTCTCATGCTGGCGCAAGGACTTCTGAGGAAGTTTGTGGAGAAAATCCAGTGGGGCCATCTCTATACAACTTTGGCCGGGACTTCGATCTCAGCAGAGAGTTTGACGAGGGAGACATTGAAGAAATCATCCTACATTTTGTTCATGCTGCAGAGAGAGCTCAAGAGGTTGGATTCGATTTTATTGAAATTAATGGTGGAGACCAACTGCTCTTAGATCAATGCTTTTCTGTCAGGTTCAACAATCGAGACGACGACTACGGATCCGAAACTATCGAAAACCGCTTGCGGCTGACTTGTCAAATTATCCAAGCCATTCGTGATCGGAAAAGTGTTTCAATACCCATAAGTTATTATTTTTCCATTTTTGATAAAATGGAAGATGGATTTTCGATCACTGATCTTCATGAGACACTCCAACTCCTAGAAAACAGTGGGGTTGATATTTTTCATCCATTTGCAGTGCATGTAATGAATCGGTGCTTTGATTCGGAGGAGTCTTTATTGGAATTGATTGGCCTAAACACTGAGCGACCTCTTGTAGCAGATGGTAACATCAAGTCACCACAAGTGCTCTTGGAGGTGCTAAATATTGACAAGGTACATTTGTATGTTCTTGAAAAGACACTTTTAGCCCGTCCAAATTGGTTTAACTTTCTGAAGAAAAAAGTAGCGGATCAGGAGAAGTAATCATGCCAAGTTTATCTGAATCAAAACATCGCTCTGACCCATGTCGGGTAGCTATTGTTGGTTTGGGTACTGTCGGAGGGGGAGTTGCAGAAATCCTCTGGCAACACGCGAAGGAAGATCACAATGCTGTTCAATTAGCAGGCATTTTAGAGAAAAACCAAGAAAATCCAAACCTACCTATTTGGGCACAACGCGATCAAAATCTACTCTATTCCTCACTTGAGGAGTTGCTTGCTGATCCTTCCATTCAAGTAGTTGTAGAGACAGTCGGAGGACAAACATTCGCTCGTGAGTTGATTACCAAAATCCTTGAATCTGAAAGAGATGTAGTTACTGCCAACAAGGATCTGATGGCAGTGCATGGAGAAGAGTTACTCGCACTAGCTGAAAAAAATGGGCGACAACTTCTTTTCGAGGCCAGTGTTACAGGAGCAATCCCTGTAGTCAGATTGTTACAAGACTACTTTCATGTAGATGATATTGAGAAGGTCAGCGGTATATTTAATGGAACTTCCAATTATATCTTGACCGAAATGGAGCAGAAGCAACTATCTTTTGAAGTTGCTTTGAGGCAAGCCCAGGATTTAGGTTTTGCTGAAGCTGATCCAACTAATGATATTGCCGGATATGATGCTCGCTACAAATTAGTCATTCTAACTTATCTCATCACCGGCGTTTGGTTGGCTCCAGAGCAAATTACTCTTGAGGGAATTGAACATCTGGAACCTGCAGATTTTGCTTACGCTTCAAGGATGGATCGGCGCATCAAACTAATCGGTTATCTAAAACGAGAAGCTCAAAATCTGCAGGCTTTTGTATTGCCACTGATGGTTCCAAGGGGGGCTGCTGTAGCTGAGATAGGTGGTTCAACCAATATTTTATCGATTCAAGGTAAATTTAGTGAGGAAATCTCAATGGTTGGGAAGGGGGCAGGGAGTTTACCAACAGCTTCCGCACTGGTTGCTGATCTTGAGAAGATCTCCAAAGGATTTAGCACAAAAAATAGCCCTTCAACAAAGCAATATAGGCTTCAGGCTTTTGAAGATTACATCTTCCAGCACACTCTAAGGATTACGGTAAAGGACCAGCCCGGTATTGTCGGTCAAATCGGTCAAGTTCTAGCAGAACATGAGATTAATATTTACGCAATTGAGCAACTGCCTCAGTATCACCAAAAGGATGGATCTCATCCTGTAATCTTCACAATCACATTGGAAGCTTGTCAGGAAGCGCTGTTGAAGAAAGCTCTTGAAAAAATCAACAAAGCTGATTTTTTGCTGCAACCCATTTCTGTTTTGCGTGAAATCGCCTAGGATTTCAGATGCGCTGGTTGCGTAGAAATTTATGGGGGCTTCTCTTAGGGATAGTTCTCCTTTCTTCAGCAATCCTTCTTTATCAATCCTACCAAAGTGCAGATAGGCCGGAAGCCTCATTGATCAACGAGGCAGCCCACCTCCTTGCAAGTCCATTTCAAAAAGCTAATTTTTGGTCTTCAAAATATTTTGAAGAGCTTGAATCATATTTTGTTCAGCTTGAAGACCTCAAAAAAGAAAACCAGTCTTTGAAAAAGCGGATCTTACATCTCAATAATGATATGAATGCACTCAATGAAAAAGTTACCCGGAACAGTTCCCAATCTCTTCAGTTAAATTGGGCAAATAGCTATCCAGAACCCGTTATCTTTGGAGATATCTTAGGAATTAGCACAGATCCGCTGACTCAAGTTTGGTGGCTCAATCTTGGTGCGCAAGATGGCATAAAAGTAAAGCAACCCGCTGCCGTCGCGGAAGGGTTGGTGGGCAGAGTTCAGAATATCTCTGCAAAACAATCAACCATTCAAATCATTCTGGATCAACGCAGCCGATTTCCTGTTTTAGTGCAACGAACCAGGAGTAGGGGGATTGTGGTTGGTACTGGCAGTGGGATTGAGCTAAGGCAGGTACTTATAAGGGATGAATTGAAAATTGGGGACCGGATTATTACCAGTGGCTTAAGTCAATTATTTCCTAAGGGATTGTTTGTTGGGCAAATCAAAGAAATCGTCCAATCAGAAAACCAACTATTCCAAACTGCAGTCCTTGAACCAGGTGTTGATTTCAGCCGATTAGAGTCAGTGGGAATACTTCCACTTGAGTTGGGTTTGTTTGATCCAGATCAACCTCAAGAATGATATGTTTCCTGGATTAGTTTTTTTAATCCTCTTTGGTGTCGAAGTCATTCTGGGAGGAATAATTAATGAGCCATGGCCTTTTCCTGTCAGGCTTGTCTGGCTTGGAATGGCATTTCTGATTAAAGCAAATTTTCGAAGTGCAATTTTTTGGGGAGGACTAGGCGGAATTTTTAAGGATTCGCTTAGCCATGGATTGCTGGGCCTCGAAGGTTTTTCTTATCTACTCTCACTAGCCATCCTTCATAGAATTATTCAAAACAAGCAGGCGATTTCTGGTGGGTATTTTCTACTTATTTTCCTATTCACATTTTCAATCCAAGAGATTTTCAACGTTTGTTTAAAAAACTGGCTTTTCCTTGACAGCACCCTGAAAAGTCTTCTTATCTTGGTGATTTACGGTACCCTGGCACATGGTCTGCTGGCGACTGTGTTTCTAGGTTCAAAATTGATTTGGACATCTCGTTTTCCATTGAGGAAGCATTATTGATGAGCCCAGCAAAAGTTTTATTGGAACAAGATCTTTTCAGAACTCGCGTCATCTATATTGCGCTGGCTATCGCTTTTGTATTTTCATTTTTGGGTGGTCGTCTTTGGTATCTACAGGTGATTGAACATGAAGAATACCAGAGTTACGCTGAAGGTAACCGAATCCGGCTCCGTCCTGAACCTGGGTTACGTGGACAAATTCTTGATCGAAGCGGTCAAATTTTAGCTGAGAATCGTCCTGCATACCACCTTCAAATGGTCTGGGAAGACGCTCCAAAACCACTCCAAACTCTCAATAAGCTTTCAGAAACCTTTCAGTGGCCCCTATCTGAACTGCAGGAAAAGTCCCAGTACGCTATTAGATCGCCTTTCAGATCCATCCGTTTAAAATCTGACCTTACCGCAGATCAAGCAGCCTTTTTACAAACTCACTCTGACAAATTTCCTGGAGTCACTGTAGAAATTGAGGCGGCACGCTACTACCCTTTTGGAAAAACTGCTGCTCATGTCCTTGGGTATGTGGGAGCAACAAATAAAAGAACCGAGGAATTGCCCAGCAATCAAAAGCGTTCCAGGAGTATTGATGGGAAGGCTGGGCTAGAGATGACTCTGAATGAATTTTTGACTGGACTTGACGGTGGGCGACAAGTTGAGGTTGATCACATTGGCAGAGAGTTAAGGACTATTCCACCAGTGATTGCTTCAGTACCAGGGAATACCCTCCAACTGACCATTGATATTGAGTTGCAAGAAGCGGTTGAATCTGCAATGGACAATCAAACTGGAGCAGTACTGGTGATGCAGCCAGGAAGTGGTGAAATCCTAGCAATGGCTAGTATGCCTGCTTATGATCCCAACTGGTTTGTTAGCGGCATTGATCCAAATTTGTGGAACCAATTACTCAATGATGAAGATCGCCCATTGGCAAACAAAATTGTTCAAGGCGCCTACCCGCCTGGCTCAATCTTCAAATTAGTCACTGCCTACGCCGCATTGGATCAGCATTTGATTGATCCAATCCATAAGGAAACCTGCAACGGCTATTTCTATGTAAAGGGTAGGAGTGCCCCATTTAAGTGTTGGAAGTCAGGCGGACATGGTCCAGTTGACTTGATTGAGGCCATTCGGGGATCTTGTAACATTTATTTTTATCAATTGGCGATGGAAATGGGAGTGGACAAGTTAGCTCATTACGCCAAAATGATGATGTTTGGTGAAAAATTAGATTTAGGTTTTGCTGGGGAAAAGACGGGCTTGATTCCTGATTCGGATTGGAAAAGAGCTACCTTCAATGAAAGATGGTATCCAGGTGAAACTCCGTCTGTAGCAATTGGCCAAGGATTCGTAAGTGTTACTCCCATGCAACTTGCGAATTTTGTAAATTTGATTGCTTCGGGTGGTGTCTGGCATCAGCCTAAACTCCTGCGAGATCAGGCAGAGTCGCCTAGCCAAACAATCTTAGACCAGCGAATCATAGCACCTCTGCTTCAGGGTATGGTAGCTGTGGTAAATGATCCAAATGGTGGAACAGCTAAAGTGGCTCGAATTGATGGCTTCACTGTCGCGGGTAAAACTGGTACAGCACAGATCATCAGCCATGAAACTCGTAGAAACCTTACCAACGAGGAAAAAGAGCTTCGAAAATACCAAAATCACGCTTGGTTCGCAGGCTTTGCCCCTGCAGAATCTCCAGAAGTTACAGTCCTTGTCTTGGTTGAGCATGGTCAAGGTGGAGGCAAAACTGCTGCACCCGTAGCCCGGAAGATTCTGGAGTTTTATCAGGAACATCGCTACGGTCGAAGTGTAGCCAGTTCATTTCGAGATCAAACAGTGCCATTTTCTTGGCAACTAAATAATGCCTTTGACCATTAATAGGATGAATTTACAGCAACACCGGTCCATCACACTTGCCTCCTCCTCACCACGGCGAAAGAGCTTTTTAGAGAGTTTTGGTCTTCAGTTCAGTAGTTTTTCACCTGATATTGAAGAAGTTCGTAAATCTGGAGAAAATCCAATCGAATACGTTCGAAGAGTGGCATTGGAAAAAGCAGAAGCAACTCAAGGTAATTTTCCTGAAAGTTTGATCTTGTCAGGAGATACGGATGTTGTTCTTGATGGCGAAGTCCTAGGCAAACCGAATGATCCTGAAGATGCACTTTTGCTTTTAGAAAAACTCAGTGGCAGAGATCACCTAGTTCATTCTGGTTACTGCCTATTAGACTCTAAGAACAATTGGACTCATATTGGAGATGTAACTACAAGAGTTTGGCTGAGATCTTTGACCAAAAAATGGCTGGAATGGTATATCTCCTCTGGAGAGCCTCTCGACAAAGCAGGTGCCTACTCAATCCAAGGATTAGGCACCCTACTCGTCGAGCGGATCGAGGGTTCTTACAATAACGTTGTAGGTTATCCAATAGAGATCATCATGGGTGTTCTACTTCGTGAAGGCTTCCTTTCTTTCTCAAATAACTAGATCCCGACTGTTGTCATTCTTAAAATGAATCAAATTTTTCGATGCGTTTCTGTCATCCTGATTCTCTGGGCTTCTGCTGATCAAACTCTGCGAGCAATTGAAGTTGAACAACCACTACCCCGTGAAGTTATTGAAGCAAAAGTTCGATATCAGTCTCTGCCAGAATATTCAGAAATTTGGGGTGCAGACGGGAAAGACACACCTCTCAAGGAAATGGTACTTGGAAAATATTCAGACGAATTTTCAGGATCCATCACTCAATCTGAGCAATTGCTCAGGGTTGATCTTATTTATGGTTGGACAGAAACTTGGACTCTTGGAGCAACCATTCCATGGGAGCAGAAGAAACAAAGTACCTCACTTACATTCTTTGGGGTCAATAAAACTGCTGAGCTTCAAAATGTCGAAAAAAATGTTGCGAGTAATTCCCAAGCTGGTCTAGGAGATGTAGCGCTCTGGATGCGCTACAACCTCTCCTCAAGCTATCGCTGGTTCTGGACCCTTACTCCCAAATTGGTTTTTCCGACTGGAGTAACTGGAAAAGCAAGAGGTTTCAAGCCTGTGGCCATTGGTGAGGGACAAATGGATCTTGGTCTGAAATTGCAGTCTCAATGGTATCCTCCCCAATCAGAGGGTGTACTACAAATCGCTTCGGTTGAAGGGCTGAATCAACTAAAGGGAAAACGTGAAAATTTAGCTGGTGAGAAAGTTAGTTACCAGCCTGGCAACTCATTTGACATGCGATATGGTTGGATTCTAGAGGTCGAGAATTTTATGCTAGGAGCCGAGTTTTCTTGGTTTATTCAAGCACCAGATGCACTTGGTTCTGAAAGCGGGAGCACTCGGCGCCTCTATCAATGGGATTTTGAACTTGGTTACGGGAATTTAACTCAATTGGAACGCGAGCCACTCCCAGTACCATTTCAGTTTCGTTTTGGTGTTCTCAGGCCATTTATGGGCGAAAACGTTCCAAAGGAATCTCAATATTATCTGAGCGGGGATGTCTATTTCTGAGACTACTATTCTTCGATCCATCAGAAAATTTTGGGGGGCTACTTTATTTACAATAGGGGCTTCCCACCTCTCAGCCTGCAAAACGCAGAACAATCAGATCTCTCACCCCTATTATCATGAATATCCGACTACACAGGAAGAAAGGGTTACTGAAATTTGTAACCATGTTGCAGCTTCACATTTTGTTGTAGAAAAACGCATGGTTTACTTCAGGAAAGCAGGCACAAAAGATGATATTAACATGCCTCACTACAACACCGCATTACCTGACGGATACTACTTCTGTAGTGATCCTTTACTCCCAAAATCTCATCTCGAGTAAGACTCTCATTTCTGAAGTTCAGGAATATTTCTGAAATACTCCAAGGCCTCTGGATTTGCCAAAGCTTCCTGATTTTTTACAGGCAAATTGTGAACGACTGCTCGAACAGCCAACTCCACGATCTTACCACTCAATGTTCTGGGCAAAGCAGCAACTGAAACAATCACCTCTGGAACATGTCTTGGGGTGGTATTCTGCTTGATTCGCCGACGTAACTGATCTTTCAATTCGTCTGTTAGTTCTTGTTGCTCTTTCATGACGACAAACAAAACTACTCTCACATCGTTATTCTTATCCTGCCCAATTGCTAAAGCCTCAAGGATCTCTTCAAAGGTTTCCACTTGTCTGTAAATTTCTGCGGTGCCGATTCGGACTCCTCCAGGATTGAGTACCGCATCTGATCGACCATGGATGACAAATCCATCTTGGGCTGTTCTTTCAGCATAATCACCATGCGTCCAGACCCCATCAAATCTTTCAAAATACGCTGAACGATATCTTTTTTGTTCTGGACCATCCCAGAAACCAATTGGCATAGCAGGAAAAGGTTTTGTACAAACCAACTCGCCTTTTTGTTCTTGAACTGGTTTTCCCTCTTCATCAAAAATGTCAACAGCCAACC
>JAQWOT010000382.1 GCA_029245725.1 SAR324 cluster bacterium
CCCTTGTCCTCAATCACCCAGCCTCGACTTTGGAACAGTGCAATGAAGTCAATGGTGGAGTAATCGTAGAAAGTGGAGTCATTGCCAAAATTTCCAGCATCACCGTTGGAAAACCCCTGCTTCTCCTTTTTCTTGGAATGCCTGTTGAACTTTTGCTTACCGGCCTTGGCCGGATAACTTGCTGCCAGGGTTAGGTGATCAACAAATTGGATGTCCTGCCAACTTTCATCGAGCCAGCGGTATTCCCGCACGGTGGTGGGATGGATGGATGGTGGAGCTACCAATTGTGTCCCTGCACCTTGAACTTCCCCAGCGTGGTGTTTACCACTTGCGTCAGCAAAGACGATTTTCTCTGCACTGTCCGAGAGAACATAGTGGTGCCGCTTTCCACTACCAGTTTCGACAACGGGACCTCCCATCAGCCAGTTAAAGCCTTCATTGTCACTAGCCTGCTTCAGATGTTGTCTCCAGAGGGCCTCGTTGTCGTAGTCGATTCCAACAAGGTACTTACCGTCTGCCCTTTGGACGCCACAGAGTAGGCCCACGTTGTCTTCTGCAGAAAACAGATTCAGCAATGATTCTGTATCCAAGCCCTCATAGGTTTCCAGCTTCTGCCACTGCTTCCGGTAGGGTCGAATGGTATCGGGTAGAGCCCAAGTTGGTGATAGTGCCGAATTGCCTGATCCCGGTGTTTTCTCCGCTCTGCAGTTGGGCCAGTACTGGCTTTAAGATTGTTGTCTGACCCTGATTTGGACGTGACTTTACCTTTGTTTTTATTTATCATTTTATACCAATATTTAAATACTATAAATTGAGCCCCGGCGTTAGAGTTCCTAGGTCTTCGACCGGGTTTTTTTGTGGTTTTTGGACGAATTGTCCTTTAGCGACAAAGATTCAGTTCAACAGCGTTAGCGCTGTGGTACCAATCCTTCGTTGCGTCGGGACAGTGCCTCCAAATACCGCATCAACCTTTCGTGATCAACCAACACGCTCCTGCCGACCTGGATTGCACATCCATGGCGAAGCATATCTGGTTTACGATTGAAAAGGATCCATTGCAGATTAAGTGGGCACCTGCCGCTAGCAATGTAATGTGATGCCCGCTCCCATTGTGGGGTCGGGGTCAGTTTCGGTTTAATTTCCATTTTTTCCTTATTAGAAGTTATGAATTTCCTGGTGAATTCCAGGCTGAGCTACAAGTCACATATTTTTTTTCGCAATGTCAAACGGCTATCGGAAATCCGCAAATGCTGGTTCCTATCAGTATAGGAATTGAAAAATGTGGGGGATTTTTGTGTTTAGTTGGTGAAGATGGAGATTGAAGAGAATTATTTTCCTCTTCAAATTAGGAAATTTAGGCGGGAGTTTAAGTCATTACTGACATAGTGACGAAAAAATGAAGCGTTCGGCAATTGTGCTTCAGGCACTATTCTGTCGCGAGTATAGAGGTGAGGGTGCTTGGGTAAGAGAAGATTCAGGTTGTAGGAGGAACTTTGAAGAAGAGCATCGTAGGATCAGATTCAGTAGGTCCATCACCAATTTCTGCACATTATTCCCCTCGGTGATGGCGGTGCTCTTGGGGTTCATTGGACTTCCACTCTGACTAATGCATTGAGAGAGGAAGGAGTGCTTTGAGTCAATGAGTCTGTTTCTAAAGAGAAGATCCGCAACAGCTTTGGGGTAATCATTGGAGACCTGCCATTGCCACCTTCGACCTAATTTTACCTGTTCACTCAGTTCTAGGTATTCAACCCAGTCCTTGTCAACCATGGCATTCATTCACTTGTGTAGTTTTTCATTCTCTTCAGAGATATTTGCCAGGGCTGTTTCCAGTTGGGCTCTAGAGAATTTAGGCAGTTGCAGAGGAGCGAGGGAATGTGGATCAATTTGCAGGATGGGTTCAAAGTGAACAATGCCTAATTCTTCAGAGATCCCTGAAGCCAGGGAAGTCTGTTCATCAACAAGGGCCTGAAGGAACAAGGAACGGATTCTAGTGCTGCTGCCAGTGAGTTCCAGATGTTCTGTGGCAATGGCAGGTAGATTTCAGCGATTTCGACAACCTGCCTGTTCAGTGTCCCTGCGGTACTTAGGTGGCAATTGACCAGATGCACAAAGGGAGTCAATTGGAGTTGTTGGCAGAGGTCGATCACTCGGGCGATTTGGTGGTCCTGCGTCAGCTTCTTGAGTAGCTGGAGATCAGTGCTGCTGTATGGGGCTATTTTGCAGGAGTTTGAAGAAGCGTCGGCTCTTGTAAGCTGAGGAAGATTCGTTGGAGAGGTCTTGCAGAGGGATAATCAATCAAATTTTGAGATAGATTTGATTATTGCAACCCGGACGGAAAACGAATGGAGCAACTGAATGGGTAATCAAAAACGAAATATTGACGCAGTGACATTTATACTGAGACCGAATGGCCTTGCTCCCAACCACTAGAGCAACAACAATACACTTCATCCGAGGAAAAATAAATTTGAACTAACTTAGATTAGGGAACTGAAACATTGTTTTGGAAAGTGGAACTGATTCCGTAGGTTTCCAAATCATAATCAGCAGCACCCGAGTAGACTTGGTTTCGGAACTTACAGTTCGTACTGTTGCACTGATCATTTGTTCCACCTCCCATCAACCAGACCTTGGTGCTGCTAGCGCCGAGTGCATCGTTAAGAGAAAAATTCGACCTGTTAAAAGTTTGTCCAGGTCTCCTAAAATCTTGACCAACCTTGTAGTCTGTCAGCCACTGCAATGGGTTGCTGACCAGCAGTCCAATTTCTGAAGCTCCTGGTAAATTTTCGCCATTAGTTTTTAGTGTTGTCACTACCACAGCAGCGATCTGACCCTGGAATTCATCATTATTTTCGTAGCGAGAACCAACATAAAATTGACCTGCTACCGGGTTACCGGCTGTATTGCTCATGTACCACGTACCATAGGAATTGTCATTCTGGCCGTAGGTAGTCAATTGTGTGGCAGTATCAGATGATAAATCGACTTGCCAAACACGGAACCTATTAAAATTCTTCTGCTGATCTGAATTTCCGTAACTTCGACTGCAACCATCATAATCAACATAAAATCCGTACCATCTATTGCTATCCAGGGTAAATTTCGAGGTCCATTTATAATAGTTTTGATCATTGCCAAACCAGAAACGAAGCTTTTCGGCATTGGTTACTTCTAGAGAAATCCTGTATTCATTGTTTCTGTCCGAGCCAGCCGTCTGGGACAGTACTGAACCCTGACTGGAGTGTGCACTGGCTTTGAAGACTGAGGCCAAGGCAAAAGGTCTTCCAGCACTTGCGGAGACATAGGAACTGCCGGAACTACCAGCTAGCCCCCTACAATTAGTTGGACCGGATGCATCGATTTCCAGAGGATATTTATTATCTTTCTGTTTCGCGTAGCCATTGCTGGTGTTGAAGGTAATCGATTTAGTAAATGAGGTGGGTGTATCGTTGTCATATAAATTGCGAACCTGAGAGGCAGGCAAAGCTCTTTCATAAATTTTGAACTCATCAATGTAGCCTTTCCAAGGAAATGCCTCGCGGCGGTTTGTTCCAATTTTGAGAGCTTCCAGAGGTGTTCGCTGGTTGCTACCACTTAAAGAAGTTTTACTGAGAGATCCATTCATGTAGATTTGAGAGGTGCCATTGTCATGCTTTACAAAAGCAGCATGGTTCCAAGAGTTAGTTGGGTACGCGCTGCTTGCGACGGTATGAAGCTTGTTATTCGTATCACCAATTGCACTACGCCACCTGAGTTTCCCTCCGTCACTGTCTAATTGCCAACTCCAGTTTCCACCGTCATTTCCAGTTTCGGGTACGTATCTTGAGGACATCAAGCTACTAAAATTTGGCATGTCTGGATCTGCATAGTACCAAACGCTGACCGTAAAGTTGCCACTGCTAAAGAGGTTGCTTTCATTGTCATCATTTAGACTGTTGTTATAAGCATAGCCATTGCCTGCATTGAAATAGGCAGCAGTGCTTCCAGTACACCGGCTATTTGGAAAAGTAATCGTACCCCCACTGGCCACACTCAAATCATAACGCCCATCACCATACTTCCTTACCTTGTCATTGGCATTTCCAGCAAAGTCATAATGAACCAGTAAATCTGTATCGTTGTCAACATTGCAGGATGTCGTAGAAAAATTTGAGACTAAACCAGCATCCCGCATGTTGCTCTGTGCAGAAACACCAGCAACATTACCTGCCACCATCGTGTAGTGGTAACGACCAGCAGATAAGCCAGCATGAACATAGCTTGTAGCCGATCCATCACTGACTGTGAATGTGCCATCGTAAGTTGAACTGTTCGCCACATTGATGGAATAATTTACCGTGGAGTCCTGTTTGTAATAGAACTTGTAGTAGGTTGCTCCTGATAAAGTAGACCAACTCAATGTGACTTGCTGAGTAGCTGCAACAGCGTTGGTAAGGCTCGGTGTCCCACTTGGAGGAACTTCATCATTGAGAATCGTCAGTCTCGCCTGTTGTGTTCCCTCCTCAACTCCATTGGTGACGCTGGAGACATCAATACAAGCGGTCTCATTGTCTTCAACAGTCGTATCTCCATAAATGTTCACATCCTGGGTCGCCTGGGACTGACCAGCGGAAATCGTCATGGTAGAAGAGGAGTGCGCAAAATCGTTACTGCTCCCACTAGTAGCAGTACAGGAACTCCCTGAGCCATAGGCTAGATTGACAGTGACATTTGAGGAGTGAAGCTGATCCAGGTAAGCAGTGAGAGTGCGGGTCTGTGTGCCCGAGTTGCCCTCAGTCACCGTTGCATTGTCAAAACCGATTCCCACGCTTGGAGCAATCGGGGTCTGGTCTGCGACAGTGACAGGTGTATTTACGCTAAGTCCATTGTAGTTACTGTCTGATGAAGAGGTGGTGATGGTCAGATTTTCTGTCTGATTTCCGTCGGTCGTGTTGTCCTGGATCGCATGAATATAGACAGTTTGAGGTGTGTTCCAATTGCTTGTGGTGAAGGTCAATTGAGTAGGTTCCACGGTAAATTCAGTGGAAACTCCAGCAATATTGACTGTTACAGTTGCCGATGGCGCTGTGCTCAAAACAACGGTGATGTTATCCCTCCCTACATAATCATTTGCTCCGTTGGCTTTAAAAATCACGGCATCAAAACCTCCTGCTGAGGTTTCTCCATGAAATTTATAATCCCATGTCGAGGAACTATTGAGCACCCCTGCCTGCGTAGTTCCTGCAACATATAATTGACCCCCCTTTGTCACATACATGCCCAGTGGGAAATCAAAACCACTGTCCCCGCTTCCTGTGAGCCTGGCCCACTGTTCGGTACCAGAAGAATTAAACTTGGTGATTTGATAGTTGCCGTCAAGGTCATCATCATAGCCAGCAGGGCTGATGGAACTGTCATGCAGGGTGTAGATGTAGCCGGAGGAGTCAGCCCCAATTCCCCTGACAACATTTGCTCGGTGACTGGTGAATTTTGTCCACTCAAAAGCGCGGTCACTGGTTCTGATTGCATGAATGACTAAATGGTCACTGGCTGAGGTTGGTGCAGAAACCGAGTTAATGGTCCCCCCAGTTTGATCCTGGAGATAGATTGTTGCCCCACTGCTACTGAGGCCAAGATGCACTCCGTTTCCTTGGTCATGAGTGCTGTTGCCAATGAGTTTTGTCCATTGTCGGACATTGCTGCTGTTGTATTTACGGATGAACATATCCGTTTTTGAATTTCCATTGTGAGATTCAGAATCCAATGCTCCCGTAGTGCTACCCGCTACATAATAGTTCCCACTGTCATCGAAGGCCATATCGCTGGCAACCGTGTTGTTTGTGCCAGAAACTCCGAATTGGTCTGATCCCAAAATGTTTCCACTAGAATCCAGACGAGTAATGAAGGAGTCTTGGTAGGTAGCAGAAGCCGATGTTTTACTGGCTCCGCTCATTGTCCCCTTGGTACTGCCAATAATGTAGAGGGTGTTGTTGTCAACAACGGCATCGGCTACTTGATCGTTTTGTGCTGTTCCAAATTGCTTTGACCACTGTTTGGTACCATTACTCAAATACTTCGTAATGAAT
>JAQWOT010000383.1 GCA_029245725.1 SAR324 cluster bacterium
AGTGAGCAGAAACTAAAACCTTCTCTTTTGATCTTGAAGATGCTGCGAGTATACAATATTGGCAGCATCAACTTTACATACCCGCCCCGATCTTCCTCAGCCAAACTACCGAAACTATCCATCGGTCTTGATCCGATAACCTCTCCACTAAATTGCCAGTTAGTATTTCGAATATGTATTCTCAAACTGGAGCGATCAGGGGACTGCGCATATCAACAATCGTCATAACTGCTTTATCAAAGTTCTCATTCATCAATATTTGGATCTAGTATTTTAATTTTTTTTGAACAGAATTTGGTTTTTATCTCACTCATAAAAAGAAGTTGACTTTAATCTTTAGTTGATACCTGAAAAGCTGAAAATATCAATATGCCAACAAAGATGACCATTTATTGTGATGAAATTTGATCATTTTATTGGTGGTTATGAGATTTATTCAAACAAAGTTTGTGAACCTGTTTTTTTGAGGATGAAGTACCTGCTTATTGTTAGCACCTTAAAGATTTATCTCCAAGCTTGGCAGTGTTAGTACTAAATGATTTGACTGACACCAAGAGGGCATAGTTGGGATGAGAACATTGAGAAAATTTTATTATTTATATCTCTAAATATCAGAAATTATTTCATATTTTTCAAGAGATAAATCTGTATTGCTGGCTACTGAATTTAATATTATTTTAAGATAATTGGGTATATGTAATTTAAAATTATGAGTGCAAGCCAAGTGTATTTTTCAAAATATACTTGGCTTGCAGAATTTTTGATTCAGATTAATGTACTAGTGCAATATATTTTTATTTATTCATAAATTAATTTAATCTGTTGATTTATAAAATAAAAAAATATTTTGATATTTTTTAAGCTAATTCAATGAGGATTTATGAATAAGTTAAAAACTTCACTTGGAGTATTAGGGATTTTTGCACTTGTTTTGGTGTGGTTTGCATCTTCTCTGTACCAAAAAGTTCCAGCAGGATATGTTGGAGTGGCAACACTGTTTGGGGAAGTTCAGGAGAGTCCTTACGAAGAAGGATTGCACATCCCTGTGAATCCGTTCTACGAATGGTACTTCTATGATGTAAGGCAAAAATCTCACTTAGAAGAAGCCAATGTTCCAAGTCAAGATCAGCTTCAAACAAAGATACAGGTGAGTGTACAGTTTCAATTAAGTAGTAAAAATGCGCCCAAAATTTTACAGGAAACAGGCCAGGCTGCCGATGTTTTACGTGTCCATATTGTTCCAAAATTAAGATCACTTTTACGAGAGCAAGGAAAAACAATTAAGAGAGCTGAAGATTTTTTTCTGGAGGAAACTCAGCAAAATATGCAGATATCACTGCTGGAAGGCCTCAAAGATTACTTAATTCCAAAAGGAGTGAATGTTGGGGCAGTATTGATTCGCGATATATCATTGCCACCGTTCATTATTAAAGCGATTGAGTCTAAGAAAGAACGAGAGCAAGAAGTTGAGAAGCAAAAAGCTGAGTTAGAACGATTTAGAACGGAGCAGCAGCAAAAGGTTGCACTTGCAAAAGCAGAAAGTGAGGCCGCAGAAGAGCAAGCACTGAAAAAGAGGGTACTTGCAGACGCTCAGGCTTATGAAATTGAAAAAATCAATAGTGCTATTGGCAGTAATCCCAATTATGTAAAGCTCCAAGCATTGGAAGCATTGAAGGCAATTTCCAAAGATCCAGCATCCAAAATATATTTTATGGATGGTGACAGTCCATCACCACTTCCGTTAATGAATTTTGGAAATGTTCGCTAATCAGAGAACTTGTTGATTCAGTGCTGCTTTAATAATTGATTTTTCAAAAAATTTGATAAGTACTCGCAGTTCCTAAATCCTAGTTCATCATTTCAGATTTCTGACTTCTAGTGGTAAGAGACAGATTTAGAGTTGCAAAGAGTAAGAGTGTGGATGCAAGCGGAGATAAGAGATCTAAAAAATTATGAGATCTGATGACCAACTGATTTGATATGAGGATGAACTGTTTTGACACGATTCAGAAAAGTGGTCATTTCGACTCAGAATAGTTTTTCGCTGATTTGTGCGTTGAGTCAGAACTTCTCGAACTTACTGAAATCAAAGAGATCTTTGATTTTAGTATCAATTGTATTGGTATAGTGACTCAGGAGATGCAGATCTAATTCAGTAACCCACGCGTTCTTGCCAGCGGTTTTCAGTTTGGTGAGAGAGCTAGCAGCGTCAAAGGTTTCGTAGACACACAATGGGATCTCAGGTTGCTTTTGGGTAAATACGGCAAAGAACATAAACCTCCAAAGACAGAATTTATCCATCGTAGTTCAGACACTTAGAGTCTGATGATCCACTAAATATACCCTCGGTAGCTTTTTCAACAAAAATGATTTTTGAGATTCAGTGAAGCAAAAGTTGGAAATCTGAATTGTGTTGGATAGGTCTTATAGCCTCACGTTCTTTTTCCCCCTTAAATGCAGAATTTTTTCTAAAGCACTAAATGTGAATGATTCTATTTTTACAAACCTGTCAGGTATCTTGACTGTCCTTTCTTCGTTCCAAAAAGGAACCATTCCATGCCAAATCTTCTCTCCTTTTAGGCGTGAATAAACTGCAGCAAGAATATGAATCCCAATGAGCCAGTAACTCAGTGATGCAGAAAAATCATGTAATCCCATTGCTAAGGCTTGCAGGAGTCCATCTTTGAAACCGAGGGAGAATAGAAAAGCAATCACCAGGCCCGAGACTGGGAGCATTATCAAACTGAAGTACATACCCACATGAATGGAACGCGCAAACAAGAGGTATACTTTTGAAATATTCTCTGGGGCTCCAATTAAAGTAGGAAACCTTCTCATGTAGAAGTAGCGCAAAATCACAATTGCCAGAAAGACGATTGCAAAAATTACTTCAAATTCTAGCAGTGAAGCGTCTTCCAGTTGGGAAATGTCATTGACTTGCTTCACAATCCCATAGGCATACAGGAGAGTGAAGCCCCAATGCAGAAACTTTGAAGTGAGACTGTGTGATGAAATAGAGGCTCGACTAGGATGATTGTTTTCCAAATTAAGCATTCTGGGGACTCTAAATTTTGGAAGTCAAATGCTACTCCCACCCAAACGTAGCAGGAGGCTTGTGAGTGATATCGAAGAAGACGGAGTCAATTCCATCCAGAGCATAGAGTTGGGGCAAAAGTTCATGGAGAACTTGCCAGTCCACGGGGGCGAAGCGCGCAGTCATCACATCTTCAGATATGACGGGACGTAGCACGATGCTGTCTTGGTGACCATCCTGAGAAATTGGCAGCAGGATAACCAGCAATTGAAAGATACGCTCCAGCCAGCCATGATTGGCGAAGGCTTCACTGACGTGAGCCTCAGCAGCACGTAGCAAGTTTAGGCGAGGCTTTTCACAGAAGGCACGACGGACCCGCCAGTTGGGTAGCTGATCTATTGGTTGAGGGGGAAGATAGGCCACGACCCGATTGATCGCACGTACTTGGTTAGTCAGTCGAATCGAAGTGTTCTCGAACCACTCCCAGTCTGTTGGGCCGAGTAGCACAGCCGGCTCTGTGTAGGTTCGTTGATCTCCCTGTACACCTACGCTGCGTACTGGTAGTAGAGAAGCCTGAGTGGGTGACAGATGTTGGTGTAGTGTGTCCAGTGTACTGTTGTGTTCGGGCTGAAGGATTGTATCTTCATTGGAACAGAGGACGTTGATTGAAAGACCCGGCCCAGGAAACGGATGGCGCCAGACGATTTCTTTGGGTAGTCCCATTAGTTCCCCGACGCGTCGCACCTCATCCTTGTAGAGTTCTTTGAGTGGCTCAACAACATGACCCTTGGCAATCAAATCCTGGATTGCATCGACTCGGTTATGATGGGACTTGATCACCTTGGCGTGTTTGGTGCCTCCAGATTCGATGATGTCTGGATAGAGCGTGCCCTGTCCGAGCAGCCATTCACCAGGGTTCAATTTTAATTCTTCCAGTAGTTTTTCCCGTACTGTCAAAAAGGTGTTGCCAACCTGGTGTCGTTTCCGTTGTGGGTCCACTTCACCGGCGATTGCCTCTAGAAAAGCCTCGCTGTAGTCTCTGCCAACCACATTGTCATAACCTAGCTGTTCGTAGCGTTGGAGAATTTGCTCGGCCTCATTCAGACGTAGAAAGCCATTATTGATGAAGAGTCCTAGCACCCTTTCCTTGCCTAGGGCTTCGTTTAACAAAGCAAAGGCAACCGAAGAGTCCACACCACCACTGAGGAACATCAGCACATTGTGCTCACCAACTTGTTGTTGAAGTTCATCCTTTGTCTGCTCAATGAACCGTTCCATGCTCCAGCTAGGGTGTGCCTTGCAGAGTTTCACGAAATTGCTGAGAATCTGAGTGCCTGCCAGTGTGTCAGTGACTTCTGGGTGAAACTGCAGGGAAAACAACGGACGTTCCTCGTGCTGCAGAGCGGTCAGGCTACCTGAAATGGTTTCACCAATCACCTGGAAATCCTGTGGAAGCTCCGTGACGCTGTCCTGGTGGCTCATCCAGACTTGGGAGTTGTCGGCAACATCTTTCCATAAGGGAGAAGGGCTCAGTTGACGCAGAGAAGCTTTGCCGAACTCTCCCTGCCCCGTGTTGGCTACACATCCATCAAAGTGCTTGGCCATCAGTTGGTGGCCGTAGCAGAGGCCAAGAATGGGCTGAGAGAGGTTGAGGATTTCTGGATTGAAGGCTGGTACATCCTCAGCAAAGACAGAAGCAGGCCCTCCAGAAAGAATGATGCCCTTGGCAGCCTCAAGGCTATCTGTGTCAATAGAGGGTGGAAAGATCTCGGTATAAACTCCTAGGTGTCGGATTCGCTTGGCAATCAGGTGGGCGTACTGGCTCCCAAAATCAAGAACTGCCAGAAAGTCGTCATTGGGCATTTGCCTTTCCTCGTTAAGCAGGATATAAGTTCACGTCTTGTTGATAAACGTTTAGGAGGAGAATCTCATGTTTGGCATCGGTCTGCCAGAGTTAGTCATCATTGTTGTGATTGCGCTGATCTTCATTGGACCCAAGCAACTTCCTGGAGTCATGCGCTCCGTTGGCAAGGGGCTCGTTGAACTCAAACGGGCTACCAACGATATTCGTCACACCGTACAGACTGAGATGGATACCATTGAGCGGGATCTCGAAGTGAAGGATATCAAGAAAGACTTTGAGAATGACTTCGGTGGAGTGGCCAACAAGTTCGGTTCATTGAAGCTCTCTCAGATGAGTACTGGAGACAAGCTGGAAGCAGTGGCAAATGCGTTTGAAAAGGGGCAGGAGGACTTGGCCGCACGAAAGGAAAATGTAGCAGCTGCTGAAGCCAAGGAAGCTGAATCAACCGCTACTGCGAGCACAACAGATTCCACTGTTAGCAAAACGAACGGAACTGCCACAACTTAAGAGCTGTCAGGAATCCCCACTCGTGGGCGTCTTTGTATCCGCGGACAGCCCGACCTGTGGCACACCGTTGTGAGTCATTGTTTCCATCGGAAGGCTAACTTCCAACCCAACGACCTGATCTTCTTCCCGGCGTAAGCTGATCCTTCCTCCATGGGCGTAGATAATTTTGCGCCCGATCAACAATTCTGGACTCCCATCCACCTCGCTCATTCGCTGCGCCAGATAGTCGCCCCAATTTTTTGCCTTCGACAAGTTGGAGCCGGAATCGATCTTAACAGTGATCTGGATGCGAGCATCTCGTTGTTGGCGTGGATTGGAGGTTTGCAGAAGCAACTGGAGCGGTTCCGTATTTGCTTGGCGTCGTACTTCCTGAAGCATGGCCAGCAAGGCTCTCCGGAATCCTGCTGGGTCCAAGCGCATCTCATCGGGAAGCCGAGTCGAAGCAAAGAGCCGCAGTGGATGTCGACTCTGTTGCGTGTGCTGACGGGCAACTCCCCGAAAGAATTTCAATAGATTGACCGCTCTGCATTCAGGCTGATAATCCTGATGGATCTCTTCTAGTTCCTGTTGCTGGTTATCAGTGTCATGCAGCATTTGCTTGGCCAGCTGGCGACAGTGCTCTAAGGCTTTGCGGACCTCTGGGTCGGGAATTCTCTCCAGCAGTTGACCGACTCGTTCCTCCAACTGAGAGGCTGGTTTACGCAAAGCAGAAAAGGTCTGTGGGAGAGATCGTACATGGTAATTGACTGTTGCTCTTTCGGCCTGAAGATTTTGTAGTTGGGCTTCCTGTTTGGCCAGTTGGGCCCGTAATTGTCGTGGGCTGGGACCATTCGCTTGTTGACGTTGGCTTTCGTAATTGACCAGTTGCTGTCGCAGTGAGTTCAGCTTCTGATTCAACTCGTGGATGATCAGATCTGACTCGTCCGGCAAGGTCTGCGTAGACTCTTCGACTTGTAAAGCAAGCTGGGATCGAGGTATAACTTTGTTTTCTGTACTCTTTTTAGTCTGCACCAGCGATGCACGTTCTGAGGTCATGACCTCTCCTGTTGCTGCTTAACTGACAACGTATTGCTATCCGTAATGAATTGCGCATGAGTCTCATACCTGCTGCCCCAACCCTTGGTTCGCTCTTTGTTCAGAGTTGGCAGATTTATCGTGCGCATCTCTTTCCTTTGTTGGGACTGACCCTGGTGTTACTGGTTCCAGCGCTACTGCTCAGCCTGAGCGGAGTAGATCAGGGAGAGAGCGTGGTCTTTTTCCTGCTGATGAGACTGTTGGAAGCAGGAGCAACCCTGGGACTGCTCTCCCTACTGTTCACAGGAGTTTTTCCCACTGGGAAGATTTTACGCCGTTTGGGCGGTCGCGCTGTCTTGCGACCTCTGCATGTCGGAATCCTACAGTACTTGCTGACAATCCTCGGATTCTATGGATTGATGGCACCGACACCGTTGAACGTTGTATTGGTGACACTCTGGCTCAGTAGTTTTGTTTTTCTGACCATTGCTCAACCAGTTTGTGTGATAGAAGAGCTACGGGGACTTCCTGCCTTGGTGCGTAGCTTTCAACTGACTCGTAACCGGTTGAAACGAGCTTTTAGTGTCGTTGTTGTCGCCATGATCCTGCAGTTATTGCTCTTTATCGTGTTGCTCCAACTGTTCCTGCCGGAAATCAATTTCAGTGCCTTGTTGCAAACAGATCCAATGGCAGCGGATGGAGAAGACCTCGTCAAGTTGTTGGGAAGTGCAGAAACCCAGGCTGCCTTGCGCTGGACACAGTACCTGACTGCATTGATTTTCTATCCCTATGCTTCGATTCTGACCGTACTGCTATACTTTGATTTGGCCCGAGATGAGGCGGTTTGTAGCCGGGACCGCTTACAAGCCCTGGCGGTCCATCACTTTGAAATCCCAGCAGAATATTTTGAAGATCCGGAAAAGGAAGCAGAGGAGACTACCGACAAGGTGACAATCCGTGAGATCGGAACGGAAGACAAACAGTGAAGATTCATTCAGCAGAATTTCTTACCAGCGCAGCACAACCCAAGCAATTCCCAAATCCAAGCCTGCCTGAAATCGCCTTTGCTGGAAAATCCAACGTGGGCAAATCCACGTTGATCAATTCATTGCTGCAGCGCAACCAACTGGTCAAGACCAGTTCCACGCCAGGTAAGACCCAGCTGATCAATTTTTTCTGTATTAATGACCTGTTTCATCTGGTCGATCTACCTGGCTATGGCTACGCGAAGGTGCCTGAAGCAGTACGTCGTGGTTGGCAGACAACGATTGAGGCCTATCTTGGGGAGCGTTCCACTCTTCGAGGTGTCGTGCTGATCGTGGATGTCCGCCACAAACCGGGAGAGCATGACCGCCAGATGAAGACTTGGCTGGATCACTACCAGCGGCCCGTCCTAGTTGTGGCCAACAAGATGGATAAGCTCAAGCGGAGCCAGTACCACAGTCAGCTTCAGCAAGTTCGAACTACTCTCCAATTAGAGCAGGACCCCTTGCCACATTCCTCCCTAGACAAGTCTGGGCGTGAACCCATCTGGTCTGCGCTCCGCCAATGGCTTTGAATCAGTACATTCCTGTCAGTTCTTCCTGAAAGCGTTCCTCGACGCGATTGCGCTTCAACTTCAGAGTTGGGGTGATCAGGTTGTTGTCCACGGTCCACTCTTCAGTTAGTAGATGGAAGCGCTTGGGCCGCTCATAGTCCTGAAAGTCTGCTGCATATTTACGGAGTTCCTGCTTGTAGAGCTTGAGGATCTCTTCATCCTTGAGCCAGTCTTCCAGCGTGCCAGTGATGTTGTTGCGGGACGCATGGGTTTTCAGGGCATCGACTTCAACTACGATTAGCGCGACGTTGTAGAGTTTCTGGAAGCCGTAGATCATCACCTGATTAATGAAAGGACTGAGCTTGAGTGATTCTTCCACTAGAGCTGGGACACAGTACTTGCCATTTTCCAGCTTATAAATCTCCTTGACTCGCCCAGTAATCCGAAGGAATCCATCCTCGTCAATATTACCCACATCTCCAGTGCGAAAGCCTCCTTCCGGTGTGAACACACTCGCGGTTTCTTCCGGCAGATTATGGTAGCCCAGCATCAGGGTTGGGCCATGGATAATGATCTCTCCATCTTGCTCGTTGGCCGTGGTCACAGAGCGATCAATCTCAACGCGCACTCCTGGTAAGGGCTTGCCAACGGCTCCAGTCTTCTGAACATCGGGTGCGTTGGCGGAGACAATTGCTTCGGTCAGTCCATATCCTTCGAGGAGAGTGATGCCGATGTTTTGGACAAATTCAATGACCTCCGGATTCAGTGCACTTCCTCCGCTGTAAGCCATCCGCAATCGATTGCCAAAACGTGCCCGAACCTTCGAGAAGAAGAGCTTGTCGCAAAGTTTGAAGGACAGCGCTTCCTTGAGGGAGAGTTTCTCACCATGCCGTCGCTTGGCGGAACAGGTCAATCCGTATTGGAATAGGGAGTAGAGCTTGGGAGACTTGTTGTAGATCTGTAGATGAATCTTTTCATAAATTCGATTGTAAACACGTGGGACTGCAAAGAGAAGGGTTGGTTTGACCTGGCCCAGTTCATCGACTAATTTAGCAAGATTTTCGTTCATGGCTGCAGACATTCCAAACATCATCAGCCCATGAATTTCGCAAATCTGGCCAAAAATATGAGCCCAAGGCAAGAAAGCCAGTGTGCGGTCACCTTTCTGAAAAGGGATGCTCGTCAAACCTGCCTGGACGGTAGAAAGTACTCCACGATGACTTAGCATCACACCCTTGGGGTTACCAGTGGTTCCAGATGTGTACATGATTTCTAATAGTGCACTAGCTTCTGGGTATTGGGCAGGAACAGGGTGCTGCTGGCCCATCTTGCGCAATCCCTCATAGGTATGAATTTTAGGATCTGCAGCTTCTCGCAGTAGGACAACGTGCTGCAATTCTGGGAGAATCTCCCCACGCCAGGTCAGTGCCTCATGATAGAGTTTTTCAGAGGCGACCAGGAGTACCTTGCAACCTGCATCGCGTAGAATGTATTGCCATTCTTCTGTGTGTTGCTGAGGGTACATTGGCACATAGACAGCCCCTGCGCTGAAGGTTGCGTAGGCCATCGTAACCCAAGGAATCATATTGCTTGCGATGACTCCAACACAGTCTCCCATCCCGATTCCAAGCCAGTCCAGTCCTCCCCGCAAATCGGCAACGGTCTCAGCAAAATCGCGAAATGTCATCCAATTGTAGTCACCATTGGCTGGGGCTCCATACATGGGCAGATCTGCGTATTCTTCGCAGCAGCGATCCATCATTTCCACAACGTTCTGATACATCAATTCCATCTCTTATCCTCCCTAAGATTAAGATATAAGCAGGCCTTGTTGGCGAATCAGACTAGCAAACGCGTTAGCGCCTTGCGGTGGCCAGTAGGACTGCATTCGTTGTCCGGTGATACCTGGTTGATATGTAGACCAAAATTTGGACCACCATTGCGATCCATTTTCAGCCAATTCCTGCTGGTTTAGCAGTGTGATAGCGCCAGCTTCAGCCAATGTGGAAGCATTTAATTCCTGGTGGCTGTTCGGTAGAGGAACAAGGATCACATCCTTGCCTAGAATCGATAACTCACCGAGGGTGCCAAGGCCTGCGCGGGTAATTATAAGCTGACTACGGGCTAATAGATCACCCATGCCCTCGTTGATAAATTCATGGGTCTGATAGCGAGGACCATGCACCAGATCATTTTTACTACCCCGCCCAGTCAGGTGAATCACCTGGAAGTGTTTCTGCCAGGCCGGCAACAGCGGTTGAATGGCTCTGTTCAAGCCAACGGCACCTTGTCCTCCACCAGTGATTAGCAAAACCGGTAGGTCAGGATTCAGCTGAAAGCGCTGGTTGGCCCGTTCGGGATCTCCTTGATAAACAGAGCTGCGTACAACGGGACCGACGTGTTGTCGCTCCGGGATGCGTTGAAAGGCTCTCTCAGAGGCTGGAAAATAATAAGCCAGCGCTGAACTGGCTGGAGCCATCAACCGGTTAGCCAGTCCTGGCAAGACATCCATTTGTAGCAATACTTGAGGGATGCCTAATGCTCGAGCTGCATGGGCAACAGGCACGCTGACAAAGCTTCCAGCAGAGACCACAACGTGAGGCTTGAACTGCAGTAGGTGTTTTAAACCAATTATTCCACCAGCTAGAATACGAAAGGGATCTGTGAAGTTTTGCCAGCTGAAATAGCGGCGCAACTTGCCAGCTGGGATGGCATAGAAGGGTATGCCTGCCTCCTCTACCATGGCTTGCTCTGGGCCGTTTGTTGTGCCAAGAAACCGAGATTCGGTTGGTCCCAAGGCTCCTAAGGCCTCGTGCACTGCTAAGAGAGGAGTCGTTGGACCACCCGATCCTCCTCCTGTAAATAAAACACGCAGGGTTGTTGTCATGAAGCGTTTCAGTCCATCACGGATTGGACAGTACGCCACTGACCTTGCTGCACTTCTGCTAGCAATGGTTGTTCAATCCCTTCGTGATCGCCTAGGCCAAATTGTAGAACTGGTCCACCTAGTTCATCCTGATAGTTGTTCATCGATTCAAGGGCTGAAGTCAGCTTTTCAGAATTCAGTTCTGGCCCAGCCAACTGCAGAGCGTGTGTTAGAATGCGGGCGTAAAAATAAGCCATCTGCACAGCGTTGTTTGGAGATTCTCCATATTCAGCCTGATATTTTGTGAAGAAATCTTGTGCTGCAGAAGAAGTTAATGTTTCAGGATATAACATTTCAATAGATGCTGTTGCTAGAAGACCTTCTGCTGCTGTTCCTGCACGATCAATTACGATTTGATCATAAGCGGAGACGTTACCAGCCATCGTTACATCCCATTGCAGTGATTTTCGGGTTTGCAGGATACGGATGGTATCACCCAGAATGGTTCCCAGTAGAACAACTTCACAGTCAACTTCCCTCAGGCGAAGTAGGGTGTTGAGAAAGTTTGTTTCTGTTGGGCTGTGTGTCTCCACAGCAGTCAGTGACATCCCCAATTCCTGCAATCCAGCTTCCACCCCATCAAGCATTTCACGGCCATAGTCCGTATTCTGGTGCATCAAGCAGAAACGCTGCAGTTTTTGTTGGTGAAAGTGGCGAACTAAGTATTGCGCCTGATCATAGTACGATACACTGGCTGTAAACTTGAGTGGATGAAACGGTTCTGACATCAGGCGGGCGCTAGTATATGGAAACAAGTTGGCCACATCGTGCTCTTCTTGTAGTGGCAAGGCAACTTGGTTCATGCTGGTTCCCAAGGCGGCTAGCATAACAAAGACCCGATCGTAAAGTACGAGCTTATTGGCAGCTTGACGAGCTCTCACAACTTGGTATTGATGATCCTCGGCGATCAGTCGTAGTTTGCGTCCATGAATGCCTCCTGCCGCATTGACTTCTGCAAAGTGAAAGCGTAAGGCTCTGACGGCTCCTAATCCCCAAGTGGCAGCGGGTCCACTCATTGCCGTATGAGTGCCAATGCGAATCTCGTTTGACGTCACACCTTGAGTCGCCCAAAGAGAGCTAGGCAGGCAGCAGAAGCATCCACAGAGCAGCACAACCAGACGAAGCAGTCCGCTGTTTGCTCGCCTACTCTTTATTGAAATAGCGTTGGTAGACTGGTTGTCGATAGCGGAACTGCCACCATAAGATTGGCCACAGGATCCATTCAAGCAGTCTGATAGGGGCATGGTACTCAATTGCATCAATGATTATTGTGTGGTCTTTCTGCTGTTCCAGCCGGTGTTCATGACGCCAGGAGCGAAGAAAAAAGGGTAGCTGCTGACCTTCATCAACAAAGACGATTTTCTCTGTGCTTGTTTGTAGTGAGGTGATCAAGCTGACCCACGATTGCTGTAGAGGCCAGAACCCCAGCTCAAGGTGCACTTTGTCTCCTTGCCGACACCCATCGAAGCGCAGCAGGCGCACCGGCGGAAATGGAGGATTCAATGCCAGGAAGAGATCTTGGTCAAACCTCTCCCAGACCTCGTTGATGGAACAGGAAACCAGGGTAGAGAAATAGAGACGCATCACTCCGGTCAATCAGGCGTAACGACAAACGAATTACAGAATAGCTAGCCGTTGATGGAACACAAGGCTTAGTAAGACTATCCCTGATTGAGAACGTAGTGCAGAGAAAGTCGTGATTGCTTGAAGAGCTGTTGCCGAAATTCTTGATTGGCCAGTCCTTGATTGCACAGTTCTTGTGCGCTTCCTTTCAGGCCTTCAAGATATTCGTGAACCGCAAAAGCTGGAACACGCCTGTTGAGCAATTGTTCTGTGCCTTCATACATGGCAATCAGCATCGACTGATGCTCTGAAGCTCCCAATACGGGTCGCAACGTCTCAGCTTCCCGCTCAAAGCCGTGCCGTAATGAACGGATATCTTGCAGGGAGATAGGAGCTACCTCAGCCGAGGATTTTTGGAAGTCTAGGGTTTCTGCAAAACTTGCAGGGTTCAAACCAGCCACTTTGAAGTCCATGGGGCCTCCTCCTGGATAGGACGGTCTTGTGACGAGCACAAAATTGTTACGTCAAGCGGACTCAAAAGGCAAACGCTAACCCGATCTGGTAGAACTAATCAATCATGAAGAAGGTTCAGGACCATTATTTTCACAAGGCCCGCAAGGATGGTTATGTTGCCCGCTCAGCTTATAAACTAGAGGAAATTGACCAGCGTCACCAGTTGCTGAAACGTGGTCAGAAGGTTCTTGATTTAGGCTGTGCACCAGGATCTTGGTTACAGTACACGTCAAGGCGTATTGGTGAGAGTGGACGCTTGCTGGGGATTGATCTACAAGCTGTAGCGATCAGCCTGCCGCCACAGGTGGAAGTATTTCAGGCGGATATCTACAAGCTTGATTACAGTGGTGCCTGGTGGGAGAACCCTTTCGATGTCATCCTAAGTGACATGGCTCCAAAGACCACAGGTGTTCGTTCTGCCGATGCAGATCGCTCTTATGCACTCAATCAACACACTTTATGGTTGGCAGAACAACATCTGAGTAAAGGAGGATGCTTGCTGGTCAAGGCCTTTCAGGGAGCACCCTTCCAGCAGCTTCAACAGGAGTTCCGACAAATGTTTACCGAAGTCAAAATCTGTAAGCCGAAAAGTTCTCGATCGGAGAGCGTAGAAATATTCTTATTGGGGAAGAAGAAGCAGAAAAGCCAGGGGGGGAAGGAGGGCATCTCCCAGAGCTAGGAGATGCTTAAAGACGGATTACTTGTGCTGAGAGGCGGATTGACGGGCAATGGCCCAGAGTAACTGCGCTTCGTAAGCAGCAGCACGCTTGCGTTCTACTTCTTCCTCCTCTTCTGATGCTCGTGAGGAGGACTTGCTCAACAGTTGTTTGAGGTGCTCTGCTGCATCTTTTTCATCCTGTTCCGCTACCACTACGTCAATTTCTTCAGCGAAAGCAGCTCGTTCTACCAACACAGTGACGCGGTTATTGTCAACTTGAGCGTAGCCTCCTTGGACCGCTAAGTAGGTTTGTTTTTGTCCAACGAAGTAGCTCAGGACACCACCGTTGAGCATGGTGACGACAGGAATGTGTTGTGGAAGAATCCCCATCTCTCCCATCGAACCGGGCAGAACGACATGGTCTACTTCGGTTTCGAGCAGGATTCGGCTGGGTGTGAGCACTTCCAGTTGCAGCTTATCCATGAGGGTGCCTTTTCAAAGAAGTGATCATCAGGCTGCTTCAGCTTCAGCCATTTTCGAAGCCTTTTCACGGGCTTGCTCAATCGTACCGACCAGATAGAAGGCCTGCTCGGGCATGTCGTCGTGCTTCCCTTCCAGAATTTCCTTAAATCCACGGACAGTATCAGCGATATCAACGTACTGACCAGCTGAACCAGTGAAAATCTCTGCCACGAAGAAAGGCTGAGACAAGAAGCGTTGAACCCTGCGAGCGCGGTTAACAACAGCTTTATCGTCTTCCGAAAGTTCGTCCATCCCCAAAATCGCGATAATGTCCTGCAGGTCCTTATAGCGCTGTAGCAACTGCTGGACTCCTCGTGCAGTCTGGTAGTGCTCTTCACCAAGAACATCTGGTGTGAGGATGCGAGAGGTTGAATCCAGAGGGTCAACCGCTGGATAGATCCCCAACTCAGCAATCGCGCGGCTCAAAACGACAGTTGCATCTAAGTGGGAGAAGGTCGTTGCTGGTGCAGGGTCTGTCAAGTCATCTGCGGGTACATAGACCGCCTGTACGGAGGTAATGGAGCCTTTCTTAGTCGAAGTAATCCTTTCCTGTAGGTTCCCCATCTCGGTCGAGAGTGTTGGTTGGTAACCTACCGCAGATGGAATTCGACCCAGTAGAGCAGATACTTCGGAACCAGCCTGAGTGAAGCGGAAAATGTTATCAACGAACATCAGTACGTCCGCTCCCTCAGCATCACGGAAATTTTCGGCGATGGTCAATCCAGTCAGGGCTACTCGTGCACGTGCTCCTGGGGGCTCATTCATCTGGCCATAGACGAGGCTGGTCTTATCAAGTACTCCAGACTCCTTCATCTCGTTCCAGAGGTCGTTACCCTCGCGAGTTCGCTCACCTACGCCAGCGAAGACCGAGAAACCGCCGTGCTCAGCAGCGATGTTTCGGATTAACTCCATGATGACAACAGTCTTGCCTACGCCGGCACCACCAAATAGTCCAATTTTTCCACCCCTGAGGAACGGGCAGAGCAGATCCAGAACCTTGATCCCGGTGACCAACATCTCTGCCTTCGTCTCTTGTTCCTCGAAGGTTGGTGGTTCACGGTGAATCGGTAAGAATTCCTTATTATTGATTGGCCCCATCTCGTCAACGGCCTCACCGGTGACGTTAATGATTCGTCCCAGAACTTCGCGGCCTACAGGTGCCTGAATTGGCTTGCCTGTGCTTTTGGCCTCCATACCACGGGCCAAACCTTCGGTAGGCCCCATTGAGATGCTACGGATAGTGTTTTCACCAAGGTGTTGTTGGACCTCGCAAACTAGAATTGAATTGTCTTCGAGGGTGATTTCGAGAGCAGAGTAGATTTCGGGCAACTCTCCGCTTTCAAACATAACATCCACAACGGGACCCATGATCTGGGTGGTCTTACCTATGCTCATTTCCTATCTCTGGCAAGAGGGTCTTCATTTTCAGTGGCTCAGCTTACAAGCTTTCAGCACCACTGATGATTTCGATTAGTTCCTTCGTGATCGCGGCTTGACGACTACGGTTGTAATATAGATTCAACTGCTTGATCATTTCTCCAGCGTTCTTGGTGGCAGAGTCCATCGCTGTCATTCGGGCTGCATGCTCTCCAGCCAAGGTTCCTAACCAAGCGGTATACATTTGATTTTGTATATACTGTTGGATCAAGGGGCCGATGAGTTCTTCGACGTAAGGCTCAAAGAGTACCTCCTGTTCCTCAGTTTCTTCAGCATCTTCGAGTGGTCGGATCGGCAGCAAGGTCTGAATAGTTGGTTCTTGAGTTAAGATGCTCTTATATTCATTGAAAACCAGACAGACTCTGTCTAACTCTTCAGCAGCGAATCGTACAGTCAATCCATCAAGTACTGTGAAGACAATATCTAAATAGTGTTCTGGTCTAGCATCAGGATAGTCTGCTGCAATCTGGTGGTTGGTACGGCGGAAAAAGTCTCGACCCTTTCTTCCAACGATATGCATCTCTGCGCTATCTATACCCTCTTCATGGAGAGTTCGGGCCAGCAGTTTACAAAGATTGGCATTGAAACCTCCACAGAGACCTCGGTCTGAGGTCATGAGCACTACGGCAACACGTTGCCCCTCTTGATCTCGAAAAAGAGGATTGTCATCCGGCGTCAACTTGCCGGAGAGAGAAGAAACAACTGCCCTCAGTTTTGTTGCATAGGGCCGAGCACGTCGGATAGTGTCCTCAGCTCGGTTCAACTTGGCAGCAGAGACCATCTTCATTGCGCTGGTGGTCTTCTGCGTCTTTTTGACGCTAGTGATTCGATTGCGGATTTCTTTGAGGCTGGGCATCAGATCTCACGTTGAAGTGTACCCAGCCGTAAGCCAGGTACAGGATGGCTTAGCACTCAGGCTGCCTGGAATGTTTCGACGTACTCGCTGAGAGCCTTCTTTAGGCCATCCTGAACAGCGTCAATGTTCTGGGTTTCGATAAGTTGATTACGTAGGTCCGCATACTGCCCGTGCATCAACTGCAGGAAGCCATTTTCGAAGTCACGAATGCCAGCTACAGAGATATTATCCAAGTAGCCGTTGGTGGCAGCAAATATCACCATTACCTGGTCGACCCAGTGCATTGGTGAATATTGCGGCTGCTTGAGTACTTCTACGAGACGCTGCCCTCTGGCCAACTGCCGCTGAGTTGATGCGTCTAGATCACTTCCAAATTGAGCGAAAGCTTCCTTTTCACGGAACTGGGCTAGGTCCAATCGCAATGTGCCAGCAACCTTTTTCATTGCCTTGACCTGAGCAGCACCTCCAACCCGAGAAACAGATAGACCAACATTGATCGAAGGCCTTACCCCGGAGTTGAAGAGATCTGTGCTGAGAAAGATCTGACCATCAGTGATCGAGATCACGTTGGTCGGGATGTAGGCTGATACGTCCCCTGCTTGAGTTTCAATGACTGGCAATGCGGTTAGAGAGCCACCACCGAGTCCATCATGGAGCTTGCAAGCTCGTTCAAGCAGACGACTGTGAACATAGAAAACGTCTCCTGGAAAAGCTTCACGTCCTGGTGGACGGCGAAGTAGCAGTGACAACTGGCGGTAGGCGACTGCTTGCTTTGAAAGATCATCATAAATACAAAGGACGTGTTTACCCTTGTCTCGGAAGTACTCACCCATGCTAACCCCAGAGTAGGGCGCAATGAACTGCAAGGGCGCAGGTTCGGAGGCTGTCGCAGCAACAATGATCGTGTAGTCCATTGCATTAGCGTCTTCTAGACGTTGAACGATCTGGGCCATGGTAGAGCGCTTTTGTCCGATACCGACGTAGATGCAGATAACGTCGCCACCTTTCTGGTTGATGATCGTGTCAATGGCGATTGCTGTTTTACCGGTCTGGCGGTCGCCAATGATCAACTCACGCTGACCTCGTCCAATTGGTACCATGGAGTCGATGGCCTTGAGTCCTGTCTGCATCGGTTCGTGAACAGACTTTCGGGTAACGATTCCTGGGGCTATGACTTCAACCAAGCGAGTTTCGTCTGTACCCAAGGGACCTTTACCATCAATTGGCTCTCCAAGTGGACTAACAACGCGCCCGAGCAAGGCATCTCCAACAGGAACCTCAGTGATACGCTCTGTGCGGCGCACCTCGTCCCCTTCCTTGATGCCTGAGTCGCTACCGAAGATTACGATACCGACGTTGTCTTCCTCAAGGTTGAGGGCCATGCCCGTTGTTCCATCGGAAAATTCAACCAACTCTCCGGCTCGCACATTGTCCAAGCCGTGGACACGTGCGATACCGTCGCCGACGAGCAACACGGTACCCACTTCGGTCTTGGTCGCTTTCTTATCAAAATTCTCAATTTGCTTTTGGATGATCGCGCTGATCTCTTCGGCTCGTAGTTTCATAACCTCTCAACCCCTGATGATCGATTCACGGACTTGGATAAGTTGGTTGCGGATGCTCCCGTCGATCACCATCGAACCGATGCGTGTGACGATACCGCCGATGATGGAAGGATCCACTGAGACATGGATTTGTACGGTCTTGCCAGTACTGGCAGAGAGTTGTTCCTGCAGTTTCTGTAGCAGATCTTTGCTCTCTTTGCTGCGTGGTTCTTTGGCGACCGTGACTTCTGCGGGAAGAATTCCCATCGCCTCTTGGGTTAACAAGGCGAACGCCCGAGCAATGTCGTGAACAAGTGTCAGGCGGCGTTTACTGAGTAGGTAGCGGAGAAAAGTGCTGACTAATGGAGACAATTTCATCTTGGTCAGGATCTCTGTCAGGATACTATTGCGCACCACCATTGGGACTTTGTTGTTGCTCAGACTCTCCTGCAATTCAACAGCTTCATGCAGAGTATCGCAGAAGTCCTCCAATTCAGTGCCAACTTGCTCCAGATTGTTTTCTTGCTTGGCAAGATTGGAAAGTGCCGAGGCATATCTGCGGGCAATCACCATTTGGCTCATCGGCTTCCTCCACTCGGCAATTCATCAACAAAATCTTGAATCAGTTTTTTCTGCTGGTCTGCATTGACACGTTGCTGCAGCTTCTCTTCAGCTAGATCGATGGTCACTCCGGCAACCCAGCAACGCAGGTCGTATTCAGCTTTTTTGAATTCCTGCTCGATGGTAAAGCGCGCATAGTCGGTGATTCGCTTCACCTCAGCTTCACCTTCCTCCAAGATTCGCTGACGCTCAGCTTCTGCAGTGACCTTGGCCTTTACAATCATCTCCGTTGCTTCATGCTCTACCTTCTCCAATTTTTCGCGTGCTTTGGTCAATTCTTCTTCGATGCGCTGTTCGGCCTGACGTGCTTCCTCGATAGTAGCTTTGGCTTCTTCTGCAGACTTCCCCAAAGCGCTACTGATGGGTTTGCGAGCAAAGTAGTAGAGGATCGCAAGCAGAATGATCGTATTCACCACTTTCCAGAAGAAGTCCAGCATTGAGGATTGTCCTTCTCCTCCAGCAGCCCAGAGTGGCGCTGACCAAAGTAGTCCAGTCAGCAACACGCTATACATGCCGGTTCTCTTCATCATTATGCAGTCCTTTCTCATCGTGAATCCCATAAAGGGGAGCGGCAAGGAGGGAAGTTAGTTGAGCAGGCGGTCAACAGTCCGTTCTGACAATTCTTCCGTCAATTGTTGCAGAGTTGCTCGTGCCTGGTCCGTCTCGGAAATCAAGCGTTCATGAGCATTGTGAGCCTCTTTCTCCAGCAGATCTCGTTGCTTCAGAATGGTCTCTTCGCGGTGCTTGTGACTTTGCTCATAGGCTTCGTTCATCACATGTGCTACTTCTGCACGGGCAACATAGAGTTTCTGATCAAGCTGGTCTCCAAGGGTCTCAATCTCTTTAGCCAGAACAGCTACTCGGTCTCGTCGATCCTGGATGAATTTCTCACGCTGATCAATGGTACGCAAGACAGGTTGAAATAGGAAAGAATTTAGGGATTTGTAGACGATGAAAATGATCACCAGAGTTACGATTGGAGTTGCTAATTGGAAGTGCAGCAGACCATAGTCTACCGCAACGCCACCCCAGGCGTTTTCAATGATCGCTTGTTTGTAATCCATTCCCTTTGCCTTCAGTCTTATGAAATGTAAGCAGTTTCGATTTGTCGGAGCCTTCTTGCAGGAAGCAGATTGAAGAGAAGCAAAATTGTTAACATAAGATAAGGTTGACGGTCAAGCGTCTTTTCAGTAGTAGTGAGTTAATCCTCGTTACCATTGGCAGTTGAACCAAGTTTATTTTTTGGTAAAAATCTGATGAAGAACTCAACGCGTATTCAAGCAATTTGTTTTGACCTCGATGGTACTCTACTCGATACATTGGCAGATATTGGCAATGCCGCAAATGCTGCGCTGCTACAATTTAATCTACCAACGCATCCACTGGAAAGTTATCGTTATTTTGTGGGGGAAGGTGCCAGTCGCTTGATGGAGAAGATACTCCCACAGGCATTCACCTCCGATGAATGGCGTGATCAGCTATTGGAGGCCTTTGAAGAAGAGTATGCCCTAGGTTGGAAGCAGCAGACCTGCCTCTATGCTGGAATTGCGGATTTGCTGGATGAATTGACTCAAGCCACTTGGCCTTTGGCGGTTCTTTCAAACAAGCCGGATGCCTTCACACAGCAATGCGTGCAACATTTCCTCGGATCTTGGCCTTTCCGAATTGTTCGAGGGCAACAAGCCGGTATTCCCCGAAAGCCAGATCCAATTGGTATGCAACTGATTGCTCAAGAACTTAGCTTGCCAGTCGAAGCACTCTGCTTGGTTGGAGATACCAGTGTCGATATGCAGACCGCCGCGAATGCGGGCAGTTGCCCGATTGGAGTTAGTTGGGGTTTCCGGAAAGTTGAAGAACTTCAGGAGCATGGAGCACGCTTGGTGGTTGATTCTCCAGCAGAATTGATAACGTGGTTACGAAAGCAGCATGCTGAATTCAGCTAAAAAAAACTGGCATCTCTGAGGGACCTCCGATAGCTTGATTCCCTTCGAAAAGCTGACTCCCTTCCTGTATCCAATTCGTGCTGCCCGCCATGTTGATCCAATGTCCGGAATGTCATCGACGTTACGAATTTGCTATTGAAGCTCTCCCGGATACTCATAGATCGCAATGTGTTCATTGCAACTGTCTGATTCCTCTACCTGGTCCACCTGCTGTTAAGCATGAAACCAAAGCTAATACACCAGAACTGAGACCCAGTCCAGAGGGGGAAGTTGCTTATCGACGCTCAACCACTCTGACTAAGAGTGAGACTCGTCCGGCGCCACCACCTGTGGAACCTGTGCTGCCGCCCTCATCACCCCCGCCCGCTCAGGAAAAGCTGCAGATCCCTGATGAATTGGCTGGAATTACTGATTCAGAGCCTACTAATCCAGCAGACCTTCAAGAATTGCGTGGTCTGCTGGGAGTGCCACTGCCGCCAAGTCGTAAAACACAAGGGACAGAGTTTATTCCACCTCCCAAGCCTAGCATCTCGGAAGGTGCCTCGTTGCTGGATCAGGCCCCTCCGAAGAAAGAAGACACTGAATCTCTTTTGCACGATTCACCTCCTACAAAAGAAACAGAAGAAGCTCAAAGCCTCTTTGAACAGGCAATTCATGAATCATTTCCTGAGAAATCAGAGCCAAAAGAGCAGAGGAGTGCACCATTGTTTGAGTACGATGGGGCAGTTCCAGAAATCCCAGCACCGAAGCCGCCTCCAAAACCAAAACCTACTACTCAGCCTGAAACAACAGCAGCACCGAAGCCGCCTGCCAAGCCAGTAGCTGCAACTGTTCCAAAAGCGGAAGCAAACCCTGAAACAAAGCCAGAAATCAAATCTTTTCCAGAGCCGGAGGTACAACCGGAGTCGAAACCGAAGAAACCAATACTACCAAAACCAGAGATACCGTCCAAGCCACCACTGAAGCAATTGCCAGCTCCTGGTCCAGCATCAGAGCAAGCGAAGGTAAAAGAGGAAGTTCCTACGGTCAGCCAGGTTTTCGAGAAATCCACAGCAGAAGCTGGCATCCCTTGGGGACGACTAACTCTGGTAAGCACACTGGCAAGCTTGGGTCTTTTGTTGATCCTCTGGACAGGTGGTTACCTGCACATGGTCGATTCTCCCTTGCTCAGTCGTTTGGTTGGTGTGCAACTGCACCAGTTTGAGTTTGTTGGTAATCTTCGAGTAGAAAAATTTCGTAACAATTTTAGCCGCCAAGCGATTCATGTGATGACTGGAACGGTGCGTTCAAATTTTTCAGATTTCTCCAATATCAGTTCGATCCGGCTCAAGGGTTTGGCCTTTGATGACGACCAGAAAATTCTGGAAAGCCAAGTAGTATATGCCGGCGTAGTGTTGTCTCATCAGGAACTAAGCGAGTGGAGTGTGAGCCGCATTCGAGAGCAGTACAAGGAACGCTACGGACGCAATGAGATCAACCGCAACCTGCGGGAAGGTGAAGAACTGCCGTTTCAGGTTGTGTTCTTCGAGGCTGGAGAACTGTTCAGCAAGGCTTCCGCCCAGATCATTAGTTACCAGCGGGATGGGCGAGATGTCTTCGTGAGGATCGCAGAAAACTGAGCCCAGAAAAAGCTTGTATTCAAAATAGCTTTTTTCTACATTATAAAGTTTTGAAACTTTTAATCTCCAATTTCTAGGAGTGTCTGATGTACGCAATCATTCAGGCCGGAGGCCGTCAGCATCGTGTCACGCCTGGTGAGGTAGTACGGCTGGACCGCATGCAGAGTGAGCAGGGCACAACCTTTGAGACAGATCAAGTGTTGCTGCTCCAAACAGATGATGGCGAGGTTCGTGTGGGAACGCCTGTGGTTTCTGGTGCCAAGGTGCAGGGTGAGGTGGTTGAGCACATGAAAGATCGCAAGGTCATTGTGTTCAAGCGCAAGCGCCGCAAAGGCTATCGTCGCAAGCAGGGCCATCGACAGCAATACACACTGGTGCGCATCTCTGAGATCAGCGCCTGATCTTCATCTCTGAACTTTCCTCTAGGAAGTATCATGGCACACAAGAAGGCTGGCGGCAGTAGCCGCAACGGACGCGATTCAATCGGCAAACGCCGTGGCGTTAAGCGCTTCGGCGGACAGATCGTTAAGGCAGGGAATATACTAGTTCGCCAAGTAGGGACTACCTTCCATGCAGGTCAAAACGTGGGTGTTGGCAAGGATTATACACTCTTTGCCCTCAGTGACGGTGTGGTCAGCTTCACTCGCAAGCGCAATGACCGTTGTTTCATCAATGTTCTCCCTGCGGTAGCAGAAGCTTCCCTGGCTGCTACGGAAGCATGAGCCGTTTGCGTGCCCTGACAGGCATCAAGCCTTCGGGCACTCCCCATCTGGGCAACTACCTTGGTGCCCTGAGACCCGCGCTGCAATTGCAGCAAACGCACGATACCCTCTACTTCATTGCTGACTATCACGCTCTGACTACGGTTCGCGAACCCGCCCAACTGAAGGAACATACCTATGACTTGGTGGCGGTGTTCGCTGCCTTAGGTATGGACTTCGACCAACATACCTTTTTCCGTCAGTCCGACATTCCAGAAGTTACAGAATTCAGTTGGATTCTCTCCTGCATCACCGCCAAGGGCTTGCTGGAACGAGCACACGCCTTCAAAGATGCGGAGTCTAAGCAGCAGGAAGTCAATCTTGGTCTCTTCTGTTATCCAGTCCTCCAGGCTGCTGACATTCTGCTCTACGACTCGAACTTCGTACCTGTGGGTAAAGACCAGAAACAGCATCTGGAAATGACTCGTGATATCGCCCTACGCTTCAATCATCTCTATGGAGAGGATGTGCTGGTGGTGCCTGAGCCACTGATTGGGGAAGAGGTGGCGACGATCCCGGGACTAGATGGTCAGAAGATGAGCAAGTCCTACAACAATGTGATTCCCTTGTTCGCTCCTGCCAAGCAGGTTCGTAAATCAATCATGCGGATTCAGACCGACTCTCTTGGAGTGGAAGATCCCAAAGATCCTGACCAGTGCAACATCTTTCAACTCTATCGACATTTCACCACAGCAGAAGAACAAGCCACTTTGGCAGAGTGCTACCGAGCGGGTGGGATGGGCTACGGCGAAGCAAAGCAGCAACTGTTTGAAGCGGTAGAGCAAGAATTGGGAGAAGCTCGAGAAGCTTATTTCCAGTTGCGCGAGCAGCCCAAGACTCTGGAAGGAATCTTGGAAAAAGGTCGTGATAAAGCTCGACGAGTTGCTTTGGAAGTTCGCAAACGAGTGCGCAATAGCGTTGGTCTCTAAGTAAACTCTCCCCGATGAAACCTCCAATTCCTGACGTTCTGGCTCAGCGTTATGCAAGCACTGCAATGTGTGAATTGTGGTCAGCAACAGGAAAGATTCGTCTGGAACGTGAGTTCTGGATTGCTGTGATGAAAGCACAGCAGGCTGTTGGTGTCGAAATTTCAGAAGCTGCGATTGAGGCTTATGAGCAAGTCAAAGATCAGATTGACCTAGAGCGAATCGCAGAACGTGAACGTGTGTTACGGCATGATGTCAAGGCCCGTATCGAAGAATTCTGTGAGCTCGCCGGAGAGCAGCAGATTCATAAGGGTCTGACCAGCCGAGATCTGACAGATAACGTTGAGCAGCTACAGATTCTCCGCTCACTATCCCTCCTTGAAGACAAGTACATCGCAGTCCTCTATCAGTTGGCCCGCTGGGCTGAGCGCACCCGAGATTGGCTGCTGGTGGCTCGCACACACAATGTTCCCGCCCAACCAACCACTCTTGGGAAACGTCTCGCCATGTTCGGTGAGGAGATGCTACAGGCTCTCCAGCGCTTACAAAGCTTGTGTGCTAATTATCCTTTGCGAGGTTTGCAAGGTGCAGTCGGAACCCAACTAGACCAGCATATCCTCTTACAGGATCCAAAAAAGGTTCGTGAACTGGAAGTGGCTGTCTGCCAGCACTTGGGTGGAACAGTACAGCTTCAGGCGGTAGGCCAGGTCTATCCTCGCAGCCTCGATACAGAAGTAGTGCATTGTTTGTTCGGGTTGAGTTCTGGCATCAGTAGCCTGGCCAAGACACTCCGACTGATGGCAGGGCAAGGATTGTTCACAGAGGGCTTCCAGTCTGGTCAGGTTGGTTCTTCGGCAATGCCCCACAAGGTCAACGCTCGCAATGCCGAACGTATTACTGGCTTGCATCAGGTGCTCAATGGATATGTGAACATGCTGATGGGACTCAGCGGGGACCAGTGGAATGAGGGCGATGTTGCCTGCTCGGTTGTTCGGCGAGTGGCGCTACCCGGAGCCTTCTGGGCCTTTGATGGTCAGTTGGAGACCATGCTGACCGTTTTGCAGGAGATGGGATTTTATGAGGATCTGATTCGTCGTGAGGTAGATCAGCAGCTCCCTTTCCTGGCAACCACAACAATTTTGATGGCAGCTGTGTGCAAAGGAGGAGGTCGAGAGCAGTTGCATGACTGTATCAAGCAGCACGCTCTGCAAGTGGCAGAAGAGCTCCGCAGCGGAATTCGCTTGGAAAACAACCTGCTGCAGCGCTTGGCAGAAGATCCCGCACTGCCTTTGGACCTGCAGGAGCTACAGTTGTTGCTTACGGACTCTGAACGTTTGGTTGGTTCAGCTCCAGAGCAGGTGAACGCCTTCCTGAAAAGAGTGGCTCGCTTGGTCTTCGAGCACCCAAACGCCCAAGCAATCAAGCCAGAACCACTTCTCTAAGGTGGATCGCTTAAACAGGTTTCCCTGTCTTGTTGACGATCTGCTCTTCTTCTGACAAATTCCTCTCTTTCTTTGCCGGCACGCGGCAAACGTTGGGGTTCATTCAGGTGGGCACCCCAAATTTTGGCAGAATCCAACGTTGCAATACAACCCAGAAGATGACAAAACCAAGCAACCCAAGAAAGTCCATATCTTCCTCAAAATGAATATTAATAAAACATCATAATATGCAAATAAACTTAATATTGCCAGTCTAAATCAAATCTCATGACTGATCCAACAAGGATTCTGATTCGCATGCCGAACTGGTTAGGTGATCTGATGATGGCAACAGCTTTTTGTCGGGCAGTGTTAGAACGTTTTCCCAAAGCAACGGTGGACCTGATCGTCCGTAAGGGCTTTGAAGGGTTACCGCTGCCTCATCGGGGCACGCTCTTACCTTTTGACCGAGAACTAACCAAGGCAGGAGATTTTGGTGCTGAGCTTGCCAACCGAGGTTACCAACGGATCTATGTGTTGCCACCCAGCTTTTCTTCCGCATGGATGGCTTGGCGCAGCCGCATTCCTGAACGCATCGGTTACTCTGGCGATGGCAGGCGATGGTTTTTGCGTCCGGCCATACAACCTGCTTGGCAACCGCGCACACGGCATCTTGTTGAAGAGTACCTTCATCTTCTCAGTCCACAGGATCCCAAGACCTTGTTGGTTTTTCCACAGCTTGAGTTGAGCGAAGAGTGGGTCAGTGAACAGTTGCGAGGTCTACCTGCACTACCCAAAAGTTTTATCGCGTTGGCGCCTGGAGCGATCTATGGACCAGCCAAGCAGTGGCCAGAAGTTTATTACCATGAGGTGGCTGCCCAGCTATCTCAGAGGTGGAATGAATCCATCCTGATTCTGGGTACTCCAGCGGATCACGCCAGTGGTGAGAAGATCACCCAAGGGCTGTCTGGCGTTGAGAACTGGTGTGGTCGTTCTAACTTACCGCAGCTTGTGGCGATTTTGTCCAGAGCCCGACTACTGCTGAGCAATGATTCTGGTAGTATGCACATCATGGCGGCGTTGCAGCGTCCTCAACTAGCGGTTTTTGGTTCTACCTCCCCAACGTGGACCCGTCCTCTCAATCCACATGCTCGTTTCCTATATCGAGCTGAGCCTTGCTCTCCCTGCTTCGATCGTACCTGCCAATTTAGCCACACAAACTGCTTGATCAGCATTCAACCGGCAGATGTAGTCCAAGAGTTGGCAGACATGTTGGAGTGATGGCTGAAAAATTTAAATCTAGCAATGTCGTTAGCTATTCAAATATAGTGTTTGCTTCTTTTTGTAGAGTTTTTGAAACAAAGCAATGGAGTTGACATGAAAAAGATAAGCTGTTTTTTGCTAATCCTACTACTTTGGCTGGCGAATGGGTCAGCTTGGGCGCAGACCTACACTATCGGAATTGTACCACAGCAGTCGGCAAGCCAACTGGCAAAGCTCTGGGTTCCAATTTTGGAGGAACTGGAGAAAGAGCTGGGATTCAAGTTGCAATTCAGCACAGCTAAGGACATACCAACTTTTGAACAGCGAGTGTTTGAGGGATATTATGATTTTTCATATATGAATCCATATCACTACGTGGTGTTCTCACAGAAGCCCGGATATAGAGCTTTCGCAAGAGAAAAAGATAAACTCATTCAGGGGATTCTAGTGGTACAAGAGGATTCTCCGATTAAAGATATCGAAGACTTAAAGCAGCAGCAATTGGCCTTTCCGTCGCCTGCAGCCTTCGCGGCCAGTGTGCTTCCAAGAGCAAGCTTGACCAAGCAAGGCATTCCATTCACGCCAAAGTATGTGAAATCTCACGATTCTGTCTATAGATCCGTGGCCAAGGGGATTTTTCCAGCTGGAGGGGGAATCAAGCGAACTTTCAATAGTATGCCAGAAGACATTCGCTCAGAGTTGAAAGTATTTTGGACCACCTATGGCTTCACTCCCCATGCGTTTGCCACCCATCCCAGGATTCCAGAGGAGCATGTTCAACAGTTGCAGCAGGCGATGATTGGACTGATCAACAAACCACAGGGTGCTAGTTTACTATCAGGGCTGAACTTCAAAAAGGGCTTGCGACCAGCGGTCGATTCTGACTGGGATGACGTTCGTTCACTGAACATTACCCTCTTGGATAAGTATCTCAAGTAAGACCCTGAGGAAAGTTCACTCGCACATGTCTTTTCGACTCAAAACTATTCTCGGAATTGCGCTGATCGAAGCACTGACGCTCTCTATTCTAATTTGGAGTAGCTTGCACTCACTGCGCACGTCTCATGAGCAGGAATTGCTACGCTCTAGTCATACTGCGGCAGAACTGTTTGCCAGCATGACCAAAGATGCAGCGATTGCCTACGACTTGGCAACGTTAGAGAGTTTTGTGGAAGACGTACTGCGCAATGAAGGTGTCGTGTATGCGCGGGTCATTGCTCAAGGGCAGGAGTTGGCAGCTGGTGGGGATTCTGCTTTGCTGCTACAAGAGTTCCAATCTGATGATGGACGTAGTGTGGATGACTTGGCTAACAGTGTCTTCAATGTGGATGCAGAGATTTTTGAAAGTGATGTTTCGTTGGTGCGTGTGGAATTAGGTTTTTCCACTACCAAGATTGAGGCAGCAATCAGTGCGGCTCGGAATCGAACCCTAATAATTGCTGCTGTGGAATTATTGTTTGCAGCCATATTGTCCTTCTTTTTTGGTATTTATCTTTCTGGGCACCTTAAAAGATTTCAGGATGCCTCAGGGCGAATAGCTGCAGGAGACTGGAATCATCGCATTCCAGTACGGGGTAGCGATGAATTGCAAGATACAGTGGTTGCTTTTAACCAGATGGCTGAGTCTATGTGCCAAATGGCTATTCAACTAAACAGAGTCCAGCAGCACCTGGAACATTCCTCACATCAGGTGCAGCAGGAGTCCAGCATACTGGAGAGTACAGGTCGACAGTTAGCAGATCGAGCTTCAGATCAAGCAGCCTCCCTGGAGGAAATTAGCTCCTCAACTCTGGAACTGAATGCACAGGCCAGTCAAAACTATGAGCTAGCTACTAGGGCCACTAAAGGGAGTGAGCAGATGAGCCGCCAGGCACAGGTGAGCAGTGAACAGATGCAGCGCTTTTCTACCACAATGGAAGGGCTTGGATCTTCGATAGAGAACGTGACACAGATTACCTCGTTGATCCGTGAGATTGCTGCACAGACTCGCATGCTGGCAATCAACGCTTCAATTGAAGCAGCACGAGCTGGCGTACATGGAGCTGGTTTTGCGGTAGTAGCACAGGAGGTTCAAGAGCTAGCAGTACAGACATCAGAGCTAGCTGTAGAGATCACCAAGGTGGTTTCTACAGCTGAAGAGAAAGTGAATTCAGGTCGCAGAGTACTTAGTGATACCCGAGAATCATTGAAAGAGATTTTTAAGACAACACAGTCAGTAGCAGAGATGATGCAGATGATCTGTAAGGCTGCCGAGGAGCAGTCTCAGGGAATCCGTCAAGTCAATCAATCCTTGGAAGCGTTGAATCAAGTAACGATAGAGAACGTGCGTTATTCAGACATAAATGCGAAGTCTAGCTCGCAGTTGTCTCAGCAGGCAGACGAGTTACTGGAAGCAACACGTCAACTCCGTTTGCGGGAAGGAGATTCAACCGAATTTAGCATCTCAGAATCATCTGCAACAGAAGAAGAAAGATGATTTTTTTCAAACAAGAAAACAGTAGTGTAGAATTCTCTGTCAGCAGATTCTTATCTTGGAGGAGACACAAATGTACGGTTTAGTGAACAAGGCAGTGGAAAGCTTGGTTTTGAGTAAATTTGGCCAAGATACATGGGCCATCATCCGTGAGAAGGCGAATATTAGTGGACCCCTCATTTCGATGAAATCCTATGATGATCAAGTGACTTATGATTTGGTCGGGGCTTGCGTTGAGGTCTTAGAACTGCCCCTTGAAGATGTACTCCACACGTTTGGTGAGTATTGGGTACTGGATGTGGCTGTTGTCAATTATTCGAACCTAATGGATGCCAACGGTATGGGCTTTGTGGAATTTGTAAAAAATCTAGATCAAATGCATTCCCGAATTCAAATGACCTTCAACAACCTGAATCCACCATCCTTTCAGTGCCAGGAACTCGACGCTGAAACCATCAAGATCTCCTACTTCTCAGAGCGACCAGGCCTCACTCATTTTGTAGTCGGGCTGCTTTCGGGACTTGGCAAGCACTTCCAGGAAGACATCAATATCGAAATCCTTGCTACCAAGGCAGATGGTGCAGCGAACGATGACTTCAAAGTAACCCATCATCCAATTAGCAACTCTTAATGCCTTCCACTTCCAGCGATCGTCAGATCAGCTTTGAGCAATTAGAAATCATCTGTCCATTTCATCTCCTGATTGGAGAAGATTTTCGCATTGCGCAGTTGTCGCATCTTCTCAAGAGACTCTGGCCCAAGTTGTCTGAGAATAGCTTGCTTCAGGATGTTATAGTTATTGTTCGACCCTCAGGTGTCCAATCTGTAGCGCAGTTGGTTCAATTGACGGGGATGGTCATTCACCTCAGTATCCGCTCTCATCCTTCGCTGATCCTCCGCGGTCAAATCATCAAGCTCGATTCACAGTGGCTGTTTGTGGGGACTCCCAAGATTTCTTCTGTGAAAGAGATGACTGCTCTGGGGTTGGAACTCAGTGATTTGCCGTTGCACGATAGCGGGGGTGATTTTCTGATGGCTATGGAAACCAGTCAGTCGCTTCTCAAAGAGTCGATGCAATTCGCAGAAGAACTTCAGGTTGCTCTTGAAAAAGAGAAAGAAACTCAGATGGAACTGCGCAAAGCCAAGGAAGCCGCTGAAGCCGCAAACGAAGCGAAAAATCAGATCATGGCGAACACTTCACATGAGTTGCGTACGCCACTGCATGGGATCATTAACCTTGCTGACTTGATTCGGATAGGAGCTTCAGGAGCGGTGTCTCCTCAGGCAGTCCAAGATTTGGAAGTGATCATCAGTAGTGCCCATCGGCTGACGTCGCTGGTCAACGATATCCTGGACTTCTCCAAGTTGCAGAAGCAACAGCTTGAACTGAAACTCAAACCTGTAGATCTATTACAGCTTGGTGAGACCAGCCTGGCCTTACTGAAGCCACTCCTGGTAGATAAACCACTAAAGCTACACCACACCTTGCCCAAGGATCTACCACTTGTTGAAGGGGACGGAGATCGCCTTCAGCAGATCCTGCTCAACCTGTTGGGAAATGCTCTTAAGTTCACGGAGGGCGGAGAAGTCATACTGAGCGCAATAGTTCAAAATGGTTGGATTGAATTGGCTGTTGCCGATACAGGGATTGGTATACCCCAAGACAAGCAGGAAAGAATTTTTGATGCTTTTGAGCAAGGAGACGCCTCCACAGAGCGTACCCATGGAGGTACTGGCCTTGGGTTGAGCGTGGCGAAACAACTGATCGAACTCCATGGCGGACGCATCTGGCTGGAATCAGTAGTTGGTCAGGGTTCTGTGTTTCGGTTCACCCTGCCATGTTCTTCGGCATCAGAAGTGGAGCGTAAAGAACCTGTTGCAGGAAAAAAAGCTAACACCGCCAAAGCACTACCTGTTGCAGTGGCTGCACCCGTTGTCGAGGAAGAACTCGGATCAGAGCCAAATGTGGATCTCCTCGTCGATGATCCAAGTGAAGTTACGATTTTGGTGGTAGATGATGAGCCGATCAACCGACAGGTGCTGCGGAACCAGCTAGAAATGGTTGGCTACCGGGTCGAGGTGGCAATTGATGGTCTGCAGGGCTTGGAACTTCTAGAAAAGTTAAGCCCACAGGTGATTTTATTGGATGTGATGATGCCACGTCTCTCTGGATACCAAACCTGCTATCGGATTCGTCAGAAATACAGCGCTAGTGAACTGCCGATCATCCTGCTGACAGCCAAGGATCAGCCAGAGGACACTGTAAGAGGCTTCCAGCATGGTGCTAACGACTACCTGACCAAACCTTTTTCTAGGGAAGAATTGCTTATTCGTGTCCGATTCCACCTGAAGCTGAGCAAGGCAACTTCTGAGGTATACCGAATGATGGACGACCTGCGAGGCATGCAGAACCAGCTGATTCAGTCAGCTAAGTTAGCAGCTGTTGGTGAGATGACCTCAGGCATTGCCCATGAACTGAAGACACCCTTGGCAGGCATCAGCACAATTCTCAGTGGAGTCGAACTAGCAAAGCAGCTTCACCAGGAGATTGATATGGATGCTACCTGTGGCCGAGTCAATCTGTTGGTGAAACGCTGTAGTGCCATCATTGAACACATGCGTAATTACAGCCGACGTACAGAAGAAACACATTCGCAAACCCAGATCATCAATCAGCTACTGAAGAATACCTTGCTGCTGGTAGAACCACAACTCAAACGAATTGGCGGCAAACTAGAGCTTAATCTTGGGCATGATCTTCCCTTTGTGGTGGGCAATGACATCCAGTTGGAGCAGGTCTTCATCAACCTCTGCAACAACGCTTGTGATGCAATGGAGCAGAGTGAAGAGCAGATTCTCACCATCCAGAGTATGGCAGTAGGAGATGAAGTAGTGGTTCGGGTGAGTGACACGGGAACTGGAATGCGACCAGAGGTGCAGGAACGAATCTTCGAGTCTTTCTTCACCACCAAGTCTTCAGCAAAGGGCACTGGCTTGGGGATGTCGATCAGCCAGAACATCGTGGAGCAGCACAAAGGACAGATCCGATTCAACAGTGAGCTTGGAAGGGGAACTACCTTCGAGATTTACTTGCCAGTAGCCAGTTGATAAGAATCACTTATAAAGTTTTTGAGCTGATGGTTAGATTGAAGGTACCAGCGTTCAGGGCAGTTTGTCCCAAAATCAGTTAGATAAAGAGATTGAGGGGTTTGCGTATCCGGTGTGTTTGATTAGGTAGGTTGCCTTGAGATTATTGTTGATTCAGTCTCTTCAGTTAGTTTGAATTCAGTACGGCATCTAGTCACTTTTTCTAAATTTTACGTACTCTTCATTTTTTATGCTGGACCACAGTCTGTCGTTGCCCCCCGTAATCCAATCAAATTATTCTCCCCATCTTCCACACGTTGCACAAGTACTCGTTGCTTGTGGACAATTCCAGTGTCTTGCTTGATGATTCGGAATTCTAGCAAGAATTTTTCAGGCCCTTGTGTCTGAAGAATCTCCAGTCGCTTCTGCTCACAATACGGCTGATCGTCCAGAAGTACGTAATTGAACAGAAAGTCCTCGTAGCTTGGTGGTTTCTCTTTGCTAATTCCATAAATCTCATAATTTTTCTCACTCATCTCCGTGAACGTCATGGCCTTCAGGTCAAGATACCAGGTTCCAGTAGCGGTTAGGTCCTCGAGTAGGTCAACGTGATCTGGATTTTTTTTGACGTGCTCCATCCTCTTTGCTCCAGTTTTTGTTTCAAGGTTGTGACTTAAAAAAGTGGTCAACTTAGTTTAAAAAAGTGGATTAAGTGAAGATTAAACTGTAAATTTGCAGTTTTTCTTTATTTTAGTTTCAAAGTTGTGACAAAATCTGAATAAATCATACTTTATAAATAAGTAAATTTATCTAAATAGTTGAATTTTTATGAATTATTTTTTTAATCTGTCATAAAAATATTTGACATCAATATTTGGATTTGATAGTCATTTGTAGACTTTTACTGTGCAAAATAATTGCCTAAATGAGTAATATCGGAAATCTCATGGGATGAAGACAGCAGAAGCACAATTAACTAGTAGGATGGGATTTTTGGACTGATATAAGAATTGTCGAAGGTGGTTGAAAGCCCCGCACCCGGAGAGTTTGGCGACGCAACGGATGCGAAGGCTCAGGACAACATGACATTCCACAGGAATGACAGTTGAACATATAATATATGAGAATCCTGCCGGTTTTTCCACCAATTTCTGTATACATTCCTGTCAGTTGCCTGGGTAGTTTTTAAAGCCCTCGTAAATTTCTTGGCAAGTATCCACTTTGATCATCCTCCTTTGCTTCAGTCTAACTATTCTGAGTAGTGAACAGCTTGGTGTTTCAGAAGAAAGACCGCTGATTTAAGTCTGAGAAGCCTCCGATTTTGATGCTGACGTTTTCACATTTTGTGGCCTAGATCTGCCCACGTGGTTGACTGCAGCCATTCTACTGCAGCTTTCTGAATTGCGTTAGCTGCTCAGAGAACATGGATGTTGGTTTTCTCCACCTATCCGAAAAAAGACACTATGACTTACGTTAAACTATTCTTCTCGACTAAACTAAAATCAATAGGACTGCTCTTTACGATACTTGTTGGTGGGGCCTGGATACTTGGCTCCTGTTCTCCACCCTGTGGCGATGGTGATCCCTATGGAAACATGGAAGAGTGCTCAGTCACCACTGATACAACCTCCAGTGGGGGAGGCTCTGGTGGTAGTACTGGAGGAAGTTCTGGGGGTGCCCCAGCAACCAACTCTATTACAAATGTGAGTCGCCTTCAGACTAGCTACAATGCATCACAGAACGGTGTCTCTGGATATGTTCTGGATAATGGAAGTGTCGTGATTTGGGGGAGATATTCCCTTAGCAATATCGATGACTGGAAGATCGTTGATAATCTGACAAACGTTACCCAAATTTCAGTCGTTAGCTATGCCAACTTGGCTACTAGCGGTAATTCTTATCACCAATGTGCAGTGCGTGCTGATAAGACTTCTATCTGCTGGGGGAGAGGAACCAAAGGTGAACTAGGAGACAACCTAACAACAGATTGTGGACTTGGGAGCAACAGTGACAACTACCAACCCACTGCCTGTGCAGTTCCTATCTTCGACACAGCAGGAGCCACGAGCAATCTGAAGAAGGTCCAAGTAGGACCCGGATACACGATCTGGCTGGATCATGATGGGAATGTATACTCTGCAGGAGAGTGTGAATCTGGAAAATTGGGAACAAACTGCAGCTCTAATCAAGCCTATGGAATCAAAGTGAATGGCATCAGTAACGTCTCGGATATAATGGTTGTTGAAAACAGAGTCTGTGCTCACAAGCAAGATGACACTCTCTGGTGCTGGGGAGAAAACAGCAGCAACGAAATCACTTCAGCCAACACTAATGATGTCCAAGCTCCGTTACAAATCGCAAGTAGTGTCAAAAGCTTTGCTATGGGTTCAAATAATATTGGAATGGTCTATGACAACAATACTGTTTTCTGTACAGATAATTTTCGTCAGTCAGTAGACCAATGTACTACCAAATTTGCACCATACACTGCAATCAAGCAGATTTATTTTGCTTCCGGGGTAGTGGGATTACTACTAGACAATGGCAGTCAAGTTTCTTGGGGCTATGATTACCATGGGCACATGGCATACCGATCAGGAGGTTCTCCTCAAAATAACTACACGGTCACGCATGGGCAAATCTATGAAAACAGTGCTTTCTCATTAGCTGATAACATTTCCTTCATAACTAGCAGCTCGGGGGGGACTGTACATGCTATCATGGATAACGGTAGCGTGATTGGTGTGGGGAATAACGAAGACAGACAACTAGGGCCAACCAACGCCAATGTTCAATGTTCTTGGAATGGAGGCACTATGGGAACGGTGGGCGATAACAGATCGACCTGTGATCACTTCACTTACATTGGACTCTCTCCCACAGGATTTTAATCATGTCTGTTAAGACTTTTTCTTGTAAGGGCAAAAAATTTACGAAAGAAGGATTAGGACGCAAACCATTAACCCATAGGTTATGATGAACAAGCATGTTCCTACAAAGAAAACAGATACACTTCATGCAGAACTGCCACCTGTATTGGTTCTGGTTGCGGTTGGTACCGCAATGGCCATGTTCCTATTCTTTGCTCTCTTCGGACAGGTGTGAGTAACCATGAAGCATAAGTTGACATAGATCATCGTAGGATGTCTGTGAGGGTAGGCCTGTTGAGGTTGATTGTGTTTGGGTGTGAATACAGTGCCAATGCGCTACTAGACAGCAGCATAGTGGCACACTTTGAGGCATAGAATTGCATCAGATGATGATCTGCAAGCAACAGCTAAAATTCTGGATATTGAAATAGTTGTGAAGCTAGTGATGGGGGACAACTTCTGAAGATGCCGCGTTGTGTGAGTATCAGACTCCCTCAGTCTTCTTTCTCAACGAGTCCTTTCCGTGCCTCAACGGCGAGCTCATCAGCCCGTTCATTTTCAGGATGTCCAGCGTGAGCCTTGACCCAGTGCCACTGAACCTGATGGGTTTTTGTCAGGTGAATGAGTTCCTGCCAGAGATCCTGATTTAGTACCTTTCCTTTCCCTCCCTTGGTGCGCCAGCCGTTGCGCTGCCAATTCTCCAGCCATCCCTGTGCGAAGGCGTTTCGTAGATAACTGGAATCAGTGTACAGCTCGACGGAGCAGGATCGTTTCAGGGCTTGCAGGGCCCGAATTGCAGCCAGCAGTTCCATTCGGTTGTTGGTGGTTTCCGTTTCGGCTCCTGATAATTCCCGCCGGTTTTCACCCATGATCAGAATTGCTCCCCAGCCCCCATTTCCTGGATTGGGAGAGCAGGCTCCGTCCGTATAAATTTCCACCTGTGTTCTGGAATCTTGCAAAATCCTCCTGAGGCTACTTGATTGTTCGCAGGTCCCGTAAGAACCTAGTTCCTGACCTTTGTTGCTACATCTTGCGATTCAGCGGTTGGACCTTGTTCAGGTGACAGTCTCTCATGCGTATTCTCCACACCTCGGATTGGCACCTTGGTCAAAAGCTCTGCAACCTAGAGCGCTTTGCCGAACACGATTTCTTTCTCGAACGTCTGCTGGGACTGATTCGAGAGCAGCAAGTCGATTGTCTGCTCCATGCCGGTGATATTTTCGATACAGCCAACCCACCAAACCAGGCACTGCGCCAATACTTCAACTTCCTGCGCCGACTTCACGAAGAAACCAACTGCCGACAGGCGATTCTAGTCGGAGGAAATCATGACTCTGTGCTGACCCTCCAGGCACCACAACGCTTGTTGGAAGTCCTACAGGTGCACGTCGTTGGTGGACTTCCAGCTGACCCTGCAG
>JAQWOT010000384.1 GCA_029245725.1 SAR324 cluster bacterium
AAACACACACGCTAGTGGTCGATCCAGATGTAGAGGAGATGATTACTCTCTTTCAGGTCAATGGAGCAATGATCTATTGTGATCCGGATGGAAACAGCACAGGCTTCGACGATGTCTTCACCCGGATTGCGAAGTGTCGCAAACATTATACAGAAGTTGGCTTGGGCGAAGACTATGTGAATCAGTTTATTCGTTGAGAGTTATCGGCCCTTTACAGGAATTGTGTAGCCAAAGAAGTTCTTTCATTTTGGAAATTATTGGAGTTTTCAGTAAATTAAGCCTTGTCATTTCATGGAAAAAACAAGCTACTTAACGAAATTTGTTCTGCCAAAACAATTCGCTCTAACCCACTCATTGTCAAAGGGAAAGCATGAAAATCAGAAAAAGACTTCAACTCCTTTGCTATCTCTCTTCCTTACTTTTGATCTTATCAAGCTGTAGCAGTGGGGGTAGTGGCAGCAGCGACAACACAACTATTGGTAGCGGAGACTCTGGAACAAATGAAGGAGAAGATGTTGTTTCCTCTAGTTGTATTTATGAAAGTATTCCTGCTTCAAATGTGATTTTTTCATCTGATAGTAAGATGTCATCTTCTACTGCAAAGTCAGCTGGATTTACTAAAGGTATTAGTATTTTTGGTGTAAATATTTTAGCGACGACTGGAGTTAGTGAAGAAAAATTGATACATGCAGCTAATGTTATGGCAGAACTCATTGATAATGATGAGAATGGAGAAGTTGATAATTCCTGTGTTGTGAAGAAACTAAATGAGTTAGAGGCTTTTGTTTCAATGTATAATGAAGATGAATCGGAAATATCAATGGAACCCCTAGAAAAGTTGGGATTAGAGAGTAGCAGCGCAGGACTTGGCGCTTTTGAAACAACTGTTAACTATGAGTCAGAAGGTCAGCATGACGCCAGTGTAGAAGAAATATTTCATTTAATTACTCAATTTGGATATTCTAAAATATATCCTGAGATATTTGGTGAATCTAATGAATCATTATCATCACTTGCGAAGGCAATGGATGTTGCCAGAGGTGGCCGACAAACTCAGCTCACAAATGGTGCTTGGATTTACAACAACTCTGACTGTGCAAATGCAGGTAAGGTAGGTGGTTCAACAAACGCATGGTATTTTTATGAGGATAACACTGCTAACTATGCAACTATGATCACAGAATACATATATTGGGCAGTCAGTTCTAATTTTGGCATGCATGCTTCCGAGGCTGGACGACAGAAAGCTCAGACTGAATGGTGCCCGCACACGAAATCCAAATTGCAGGAGCAAGATCCAACGGTATATAATTTAATAAATAATTCCGAATACGCACTCCCAACAAGTAAAATGCCCACTGCAGATTATCGTTTTCGATCTATTGCTTTAAGTGATATCAGTTATTTTTGATTATTTTGATCTGGAGTAAGACATAAAAATACCGAAAAAAATTCAATTATTCTGCGGTCTCTCTTTGCTACTACTGATTTTATCAAGCTGTAGTGGAGGTGATAGCAGTAGTGAATCGGGAACAAAAGTTACTAAGCCCAATACAGTTACAGTTCAGCCTAGAGCAGGTTTGAAAGGGTTTGCATCTAGCACAGGTGCACTCGCCCCACTAGTACCACTTACGGTTGATGGTACAGGTAAAAAATTACTCGCAGTTTACATGGTGGGTAGCGATTTGGAGGGGAATTCTGGGCTAGGCACGACCGACTTCAAAGAAATGGTGGCTGCTACAGGTGCAGAATTAGATAATTTGGAAGTAATAGTTGCTTTCGGAGGAGCTTCCAATTGGAAAGGAATGTGGTTTGCCAATCTAGACCAGATTCGAAACGATTCTTTGGATGGCGTTTTTAGCAACGAGTCTGAAAGCGAGTATCTTTATGTGGCTCCTCAAGCCCACATGGGTGATGCAAGTTCTTTGAAGAGGTTTCTCAGTTTTTTGGATTCATACACTAATTTTGAGCAGAGAATGCTCATATTTTGGGACCATGGGGCCAATCTTGAGGGCTTTGGGAATGATGAAAACTTTAACAACGATCCTTTGCAACTCAAAGAAATTGAGGATTCATTAGCTACGGCTACCCAAACTTACGATGTGATCGGCTTTGACTCTTGCTTAATGGCGACGTTGGAAGTGGCAAAAGTTGTTAAAGGTAAAGCTGATTTTTTGCTAGCTTCTGAAGAACTGGAACCTGGCCATGGCTGGAATTGGGAACATGTTTTAGAGGCTTACGCTGTCGCAGACAATGCTACAGCAGCAGCCAAAAGTATAATTGATAACTTTGTAGCCAAAGGTTCTCATCCCCACGAAGTTTCAGGCAAGACGCTTTCTTTGGTGGACCTAAGCAAGTACGAAGATGTGGTCAATCAGTTAGATTCAGTGCTAGAGAATTTAACCGGGCAACTGCAGGTAAGCGATCAGACAGTCATCAGTGCTCTAAACAATAGTACAACAAAAACTCAAGCATACGGGAAATCAGCCCAATTAGGTACCCGCTCCTCTGTTGATTTGAAGCATATGAGCCATCTGACTCAACAGAGATTGACTGGAGATGATCAAAAGAGCCGCTTAGCAGCGTTGATAACTGCGATTGACGATTATGTTATCTACAGCAAAGAAGACGGTACTCGTCCTAATTCTTGGGGAGTTGCCATTGACGCTCCTGAAAATGCAGTAAAGCCAATTGTAGCTCTGACGGATTACTACAATTCACTAAGAGTCAGTGAAAAGTGGGTCGATTTTGCCCGAGCTTACAGCACAGCGAAAGCTTCTGATACAACAGCACCCACGGTGGAGAATTATTTAACAGACACTAATGCTGCCAATGTAAATTTTGACTTAGAAAATTAGGATGAAGAATGGGACACCAGTTGG
>JAQWOT010000385.1 GCA_029245725.1 SAR324 cluster bacterium
AACAAGCCTATTTGGTCCCAGATGCTTGGCCCGGGAGTTACCGAAAAACCCTACGGCAGCCCCTCACCCCATGAGGCTCATGTAGTACGCAGAAATGTAGGCTGGCTAACATCTTCAACCCAGTCTTCGATCAACTTCACACCACTGCAGGATCTGCACGGCATCATCACTCCAAATGGGCTACACTTCGAGCGGCATCATGGTGGAGTACCTAGCATCAATCCAAATGAGCATCGCCTGATCATCCACGGCATGGTCAAGTATCCAATGATGTTCACAATGGATGAATTGATGCGCTTCCCAAGCGAATCACACATTCACTTCATCGAGTGCCCTGCCAATGGGGGTATGGAGTGGAAGGGTGTCCAGATGCAGACCGTCCAGTTCACTCATGGAATGGTGAGTTGTTGTGAGTGGACCGGTGTCAAGGTATCCACTCTGCTTCAAGAAGTTGGAGTTGACCCCAAGGGAACATGGGTACTAGCTGAAGGTGCCGACGGAGGTTCAATGGATCGTTCGATCCCCATGGAAAAGATGATGGACGATGCAATGATTTGCTGGGCTCAGAATGGAGAACGACTACGTCCTGAGCAAGGCTACCCGATTCGTCTACTAGTCCCCGGCTTTGAGGGCAACATGAACATCAAGTGGCTACGCCGTCTCAAGGTTGGAACTGAACCATGGATGACTCGTGAAGAGACCTCCAAGTACACAGATCTCATGGACGACGGGACTGCACGACAATTTACTTTCCTTCAGGAAGCCAATTCCTGCATCACCTATCCCTCAGCTGGTCAACAAATGAGCCACAAGGGCTTCCACGAAATTACAGGATTAGCCTGGTCTGGCCGAGGCAAGATCCAGCAGGTTGATGTCTCAGTAGATGGTGGCCGCAACTGGCACACAGCTTCGTTGCAAGAACCCGTGATGAGCAAGTGCCTCACACGTTTCCGTATTCCCTGGCAATGGAATGGTGAAAAAGCCCATCTCCAGAGCCGAGCGATGGATGAAACCGGATATGTTCAGCCTACCATCACTCAGCTTCGCGAAGTGCGGGGGATCAACTCGATCTATCACAAGAACAGCATTTACACATGGGAAATTGATACGAACGGAGAGGTAAAGAATGTTCAACTTAGCTAGGATTTTTGGAGGACTCGTCGGCACTCTGCTGCTTGTCTCTCCCTTACTGGCTGAACCTCTGCAATTCAAGCTAGGCCGAATTGCTACAGATAAGGAAATTGCAGGTTGGGATATTAGTGTTGGTCCAGATGGCCGAAATCTGCCGGATGCCAAAGGAACTGTCTTTCAGGGCGAGAAACTTTACCAGACCAAGTGCGCTTATTGTCACGGTGAATTTGGTGAGGCTGTGGGACGTTGGCCCGTTTTGATGGGTGGAGAAGACTCATTAGATACCATGGAACCTGTGAAAACAGTAGGTAGCTACTGGCCCTATGCCACCTCTGTTTTCAGCTATATTCGTCGTGCAATGCCCTTCTACAATCCTCAATCTCTCTCAGATGAAGAGACCTACGCCATCACGGCCTATGTCTTTTATCTCAATGATCTAGTGGCCGAGGAATTTGAGTTAAATCAAGAGACGATCATGGAAATCGAGATGCCAAATAGCCAAGGTTTCTTCGGTCCTGATCCTCGCCCAGACGTACAGAACGTAGCCTGTATGAAAAACTGCGTTACCGGTCAGGGTCTCTAAGCTTCTCTTACAAAGAGGTCAGTTCTCTGCTGGCCTTTCCCCTCCTTTTGCTCTACTGCTTCCTTTTCATCAACGATTTTTTTGTTCATTCGGAGATTCAGGAGTTCCATGTTGGTCCGAATGCTTATCCTGAGTTTATTGGGTGTTAGTGGATTTCTCTCTGCAACGTCTGTTTCAGGTGTAACAGCTCAAGAACAATCAGAACGACTACAATTGATCTACGCCCACCTGCTTGATTTCCAGTCTCAACGCCCACCCATGGCTGTGTTGGGAAAAGGACAGGAATGGGAAGTGGAATTTCTCCATCGACCTGAAGTTAACAACCGAATTGGGAACAAGCAGGAGCCAGTCGAAGGTCCACCAGTTCTTCCCCGGTTTCGCTTTCGCCAATTTTTTGAACAAAGCTATTTGGTGGGACTTGGACTGCAAGTGCCTGTTGAAGTAATGGGCTATCGCTACAGTTTCTTGGCGGGTGAGGTTGGTTATCAATGGGAGTTCAAAGAGGACTGGGCCACAACTGTTCGAACATATGTTGCTCACTCAATCATTAATGGGCCAATTACGATGACAAATGCTGATGATCTGTTTGAAGTCCAGCAACAAGGAGTTGATGCTAGTTTGGGGTTTCAGTGGGAGGACTGGCTATTCTCAGGAGGCTTGGGGCATTCCAGCGTCCAAAACAAACTTTCGATTGAGGAAGATGGAGTAATGCTGGATGAGCCTGCGACTGGGTACACGTATTTTTATGGAGGGATTGGATATGTGGTTCAACCAGATCTTCGGCTACAATTTACACAATACTCCACAGATACGATCTTACGTCACTGGACTGTTTCTGTGACACTACTGCACTAGGAAATTCATGATTAAAATTTGCGGTTTATTCGTGTTTGGCTTCTCCATGCTGCTCATGTCCTGCTCAGAAGTGGACACGTTAGGTGATGAGTCACCTGATGAGATTGTGATTAAAGGTGCACCCACTTGGAAAAATGGAATTGGGGAGTTGGTTCAACTAAAGTGTGCATCTTGTCACCAAGTGCCAGCATCCAGTTATACACCAGAGGGAACCCCAACTACGCTAGATCTTCGTCACTATGACACTGCTGGAAGCGTTCGAGGAGGGGACGCGCTTGGAATCTGGATTACGGCTGGAATTTTAGAGAAACTATTGGACGGGATTCGAAAGATGCCACTGGAATATGCAACCCCACTGACAGATCAAGAA
>JAQWOT010000386.1 GCA_029245725.1 SAR324 cluster bacterium
ATCGGTCAATCTTCTGCTTGTGCTTACAATCTGGCGAACAATCAGGTGTTTTGTTGGGGGATCAATGCTGATGGACAATTAGGACTTGGTAATACATTAAGCCCCTACAGCACAATGCAAAACACGGGAAGTCCGTTTTAATGATTACAAATATCCCTAATGTATGGAAAGCAAGCTTTGACTTGATGTAACAATAAATCGTGAAAGCTGCTGATTACAAAATTAGGCACCTTTACTCGTCAAGCCAGATTCCGAACCAGAAAAGTAATGTGTTGTCGTAGGACGTTTCAGGAATGATTATTGTTAGCAGACCAAAACTAAAATTTGTTTATCATGCATTTGCTTCAGAGGAAAAATGCTTAGTGAGGATGATCTGCAACGCCTGAAGGAAACCAACGCTTGTCCAGAGGGGAATTTGTCAGAGGCTGTACTGTGGGGCCAACTTGGAGGGAGCCAACCCGGAGGGAGCCAACCTGTTCATTGCAGTTTTGAAGGAAGCCAACCTGCAACGAGCCAAGCTGAGTGATGCCAAGCTGGAGTTGGCGATGTTGCAGAAGGCAAATCTGCGAGAGGCTCATCTTGGGTATGCCAATCTTTCGTATGCCAACATGCAGGGCACCTCACTCCAAGGAGCGGATCTGACAGGAGCTAACCTAGAGGGAGCAAATCTCGAAGGAGCAAATCTACAAAAAGCTCATCTGGATGGGGCCAACCTCAGCTACGTAAACCTGCAACCAGCCAATCTGGATGGGGCCAGCCTGATCTATGCAAGAACCATCAAGACGCTGTTCGGAGGAGCCCGTCTTTGCAACACGACCATGCCGGATGGACATATTGAGTACAACGGTTGCGCTTACCATCCCTTCTTCGACGAAAAAGTCGAATCTCCTGACGAATAAGCCCTCGATCTCCTCAATTGAACGCATTCACTCCTTCATCGCCTTGAATCAAACGTTTTTTACCTCTGCAGACTGTCCGGATAAACCTTCAATAATTTGAACAAATCGGGTCGATCCAAGTTCACAAGATCCGCATTCAAGGTTTCAATCTGCTGAAGTTTCAACAAATCGTGGGTGAGGCTAAAAGCCATCGTTCTAACCCCCATGGCTTGGCATCTTGCAATCTCGGTCAAGTCATCTCGCCCCAATTCATACTCGATGATGTCAGCCTGATATTCAGCAATTGCTGCTTCCAAGCTCGGATACATCCAGCGGGTGGCCATCAATTGGGCTTTGGGCTCAAGATTTCGAATTCTTTGAAGGACTTCAGTTTTGCGGCACCAGAAAAACACATCTTCCAGCATTGTGTGAGCAACCACCTTCTTCAGCACCTGGTCCGGATCAGCGTCCTTGATCTCAACATAGGCCCCACACTGACCACGACAATGCGCAAGAAATTCATCAAGGGTGGGGACCCTAGTCCCAACATAAATCTGTGAATAAGAAGACCCCGCATCTAACTGACAGACCTGATCCAGCATCAATTCTCGGACAAGACCCTTGCCGTTTGTTGTTCGATCCACAGTGGCATCATGCATCAAGACAATCTCACCATCAGCCGTGGTCCGCACATCGATCTCGACTATATCAAAGCCTTGTGAAATGCAGATGCTGGCAGCAGGCAGTGTGTTTTCAGGTGCCAGAAAGTTTGCCCCACGATGGCAAACCATCATGGGGAAACCCTGTGAACCACTAGGCCAAGGTTTGAGAATTTCAGGACAGTCCGAGCAAATCCCCAAGATGGGCAAATCATCGAGTCCCCGAAGGACCTCCGCTCGTTCTTCATCCCAGGTCACCAACGCCATGCCTTGTTGCTGACAGCGGCTCACCAACTCCTCAGTCACTAACTCATGAGGAGTGGAAGAGGCCCGTTTCCAACAAAGATGAATGATGTCTGGCGAAGCAACAGAGCTGTATTCGAAGGGATCCACACCAATTGGTATCAGCACGGAGAGCGGATATGAACACTTTGCCTGACGAAGTTGAGCAATCCAGTCGGCATGAAAGGATCCGATGACAGCATATTGGAAGTTCTGTTCTTGTAGGATGCGCCAAGTGGGCTCTGCGGCTTCAGCTGCCTTCAGCTCAATGTAAAGTCCAGAGTGGGTTCGTCGGGCTAGTTCAATCACCTCCTCCAGTCGGGGTACTCGCTGGTTTCCCAGCAGTTCGACTGCACTGATCTCTGCCCAAGTGGCATTTTGGATTCGCAGTGGAATTCCCCCCACTCGCTCCAAGCTTTCATCATGACAAACCACCACGACCCCATCTCTGGACAATCGCACATCCAGCTCCCACATTTCAGCGCCCAACTCCCCAGCCAGTTGAAACGCCTCCAGCGTGTTCTCCGTCCGATAATTACTGGCACCTCGGTGAGCAATTGCTAGTGGTAAGTGCAAATCTTCAACACTAGGCCACCCGAAGCGCGCCATCCATTTTTGATTAAAGTTCATTTTGCCTATTTGACATGGTTAATCCGAAGAGATTTTTTTACTGATTTTATTAAAAAAATAACATGTTTTTTTGATTTAAATTTTATAATTTGATTTTCGTTAAATTAAAATACGTCATTTCAGAGCAAGAATAAAATTCAACCGAAAATAAATGTTATCTATTACCTTTTCATTTTTGTTTGACTGTATTAAAAATTTGGCCCGTGGTAGTTGACTCTCTCCAGAGAGCTTTGGGTTGCCACTCCTGCCTTGATTACGATGGCATTGTTTTCATCATGCTAACATTCTCAAAACAATCAGCTATTATGATTGGGTGGTAGAAGATTCTGTCTGGAAAATAGTTTTCCAGGCTCATTTTCTTTAAATAAATGAATGATCAAGAATCTTGAGAACAAGGCATGTGAATTTGCCAGTTTATGTTAGGGCTTTGTCATGAAGGCAAAATTCCTTAATCAGCTTGGAGGTTTGTTATGTTGAAAGTGAGTTTGAAACGCGCATTGACTGGATTTGTGATGCTTGCCACAGCAGCCAGTTTGCCTTTTAGTCAAGCAATCGCTAGGGATTTGACCATACAGGTATGGGCAGGTGGCTCTAACGTCGCCGACGCCTACCGTGTTGACGCTATTACCATGGCAGCAGACATCCTCGAAAGAGAGGCGGCTATTCGTGGTGAAGATTTAAACATCACTGTTGAGACGAAGTACGACTTTGATGGATGGGGTGGTTTTAAGCAGGCAGTGACACTGGCCGCAGAAGCCAATAATGCCCCACACATCGTAGTAACAGGCCACGAAGATATCGCGCCATGGTCTCAGTCTGGTTTGATTCGGCCAATCGAAGATTATGTTGATTTCGACACCTGGCCTCTTAACGATCTGTTCGAGAACCTAATTGAGATTTCATCGTTTGAGGGAGTCATTTATGGAGTCCCTCAAGATGCGGAATCACGGCCGTTCTTTGCTTGGATCCCTCACCTCAAGGCCATTGGCTACAGCGATGCTGATATTCGTGCTATGCCAGAAAAGGTGCAGAGTGGTCAATACACCTTGGATGATGTATTGAATGATGCCAAGAAAATGCAGGATGCAGGGCTTGTCGAAGCAGGCTACGGTTGGTATCCCCGTGTTTCCAAAGGTGGTGACTACTGGCAGTTCTACCTTTCCTATGGTGGAGATATGCTGGATAGTTCCTCTGGAAAATTGGTCTTTGATAAGGCTGCTATGCAAAAAGTTTATGAATTTTTTGCCAAAGCTGTCGAAATGGGTGTTACCCGCAAAAACCATATCGGAACCCCCTGGGATCAATGGTACTCCGAGGTCGCGTCTGGTAAAGCTGGTTTGTGGCATGGAGGTACCTGGCACTATGCGCGATATACCGGCAAAGAGGGGCTTCAAGACTTCTTTGGCAGTGTGATGTTCAGCTTGATTCCAGCTGGAGACAGAAGCGGTAGCGCGAATACCATTACTCACCCCTTGGTCTATCTGGTGACAAACCGAGGAAGTGATGATGATGCAGCAGTAGCCGCCCAATTGATAGCTATTGCTTCAGAGCCTCGCATCAACACGCTGCATGCAATCAAGTCTGCACATCTTGGCATTGCCAAGTCACAGCAGTCTGTGCCTCTTTACGCTAATGATCGCTGGGCTAGTGAAGCGACCGTTCGCCTGTTGCCCTATGCCAGTGCTCAACCCAACCACACAGGTTTCTCACCCTATTTTGATGCAATGTGGAAGGGACTTGAAGCCAGTTGGACTGGTCAGAAATCTCCTGCAGAAGCTATCGCTGATGTGGAGTCTGAGCTGAAAGCCCAACTCGGAGGTGACATCCTCATCCGCTAATTCTCTCTGTCATCTCCCTGGATCATTCTGGGGGGGTGCCCTTCCTTCAAATTCTGATTCGCTTGTACGGCCAATGAGTTTATCTGCAAAACTTGGCTATGTTTTTATCGCCCCTGCGCTTATATTAGTTACTGTCTTTTTTTTGACGCCAGTGGTACTCACAGGCATCTTCTCCTTCACAAATATGAGTACAGCCACCGGGATTACAGGTGGTGCCTATCAAATCACACCCTCACTCCTTAGGGATCTATCTGACCAAGGCTTCGAAAAAGCAAATCTGGATAGCATTGGTTCCGAGAGTTACGAAATTGCTCAAGCCACTTTACAGATTGCCCGTAACGCTGGTATAGAGCCTGCCTTACTAGCAGAACTTGAAGAAAAACATCTTGGGCAGAACTTCAAGAGCCGTAGAGAATTCGAACGTTTCCTAAAAAAACTACAAAACCGACCACGTAGTACACGTGAACTGAAATCAACCTCACCATACTTCAGAAAATCGCTGATCAATGAGCGGTTTGAGACAGAAACTGATTTGAAAGCTGCGCTTGCTGAGCTGCAAATTGAGCTTACTCCTGATCAAATCAATACGCTCAGCCAGGCTGCCTACACTGGATGGATATGGACAACAGATAATTTCCACAAGATGACGATCCTCCCAGAGACAAAGCAAATACTCTTCAACACGATCATCTATGTCACTTTCACCTTGCTGCTCTTCAACGTGGGCTTTGCGCTAGTCCTGGCTATCGCCACCTTCTATTTACCGAAGGGGCAAGCAGGAATTTTTAGAGCTCTATGGCTTCTACCCCGAATTTCACCCTCTGTGCTCTATGTTGTGCTCTGGAAGTGGCTGACTTGGGACACAGGATTTTTGAACGCCATCCTGAATCCTCTAGGTGTCGCACAGCGCAACTGGATGTTGGATACAACTCTGAATGCATGGGTCTTTGTTGTGCTGATCAACGGATTCATTGGTGCTTCGATGGGAATGATTCTGTTCTCCAGTGCCATCACAGCGATTCCCAAACCATTGCTTTATGCAAGTGAGGTTGACGGAGCCAATCGCTGGCAACAGATTCGCTTCATCATCTTACCACAGTTAAAGTGGCCGATCCTCTTCGTGACGGTCTATCAGTGTCTTTCCTTATTGACATCCTTTGAACAAATTCTGCTCTCTACAGATGGAGGACCCGGCTCTACAACGGAAGTCTGGGCTCTAGCGGCTTACCATAACGCTTTGGACAATTATTGGGGCAATTTACAATATGGATATGGAGCAGCCCTGGCTCTTGTGCTGGTTGTTATTGGTGTGATCATGTCTTTCATTTTTCTACGTTTTTTCCGCTTTCAAGAGTTGGTGCGTCAACCACGAATTGAGCAATAAGGGTTCTGGTGTCTCAAAACTTCAAAAATTGGCCTATTCTCACCGCTTTGGTGTTAGCAACCGTGCCAATCGTGCTGATGTATTCCTATCTGGTGTTGGATACCGTCACCAATACGGAACCTGGAGGAATCCTGCCAAGCAGCTTTACCCTGGAACACTGGCGCTTTCTTTACGAGGACATTGAGGGGAAAGCAAACATCTGGCAGGTGACCCTAAACACTCTCGTTTTTGCCAGCTCCGTGATGTTACTGGTGCTCTCTGTTTCTTCAACAGCAGGGTACGCTCTCTCCCGCCTAAACATTCCTTTCCGTCGGGAATTTCTTGCAGGAGTTTTGATTTTACACGCTTTTCCTTCGATCACTTTGATCATTGCAATCTTTCTGATTCTGCAGTTGATTGGGCTCTACAATACGCTCATCGGAGTGATTATTGTGATGACATCGCTCCAGCTCCCACTCGGTATTTGGATTATGAAAGGATTCTATGACTCCGTGCCTTGGGAGATCGAGATGGCAGGATTGCAGGATGGTGCTAGTCGTTTCACGGTTTGGTATCATCTGGTCCTCCCCCAGGTCCGTCCAGGGATTATCGCCTTGGGTGTGTTCTCTTTTCTCTCTGGCTGGGGAGAGTACATCCTACCAACCGTTTTGGCGCCAGCGAATAATGTTCAGGTACTTTCTGGCTACTTGGCTTCCCTTATCGCAGATGATCGAAATTTTGAATTCAATCTCTTCAAATCTGTGGGGCTCTTCTATGCGACTCCCGTTGTAATCATGTATCTGTTCTTCCAAGACAAATTGATGAACATCTACGGAGGAGGAACCAAAGGCTGATGGAAATCATTCTTGAAGATTTCACCAAACGCTTTGGTGAGGTGACCGTCATCGAAAAAATGAACCTGAAGATTCGGGAAGGTGAACTGCTCGCCCTTCTGGGTCCATCCGGATGTGGCAAATCAACCACTCTCTTCACAATTTGTGGAATTCATCGGGTTGATGGTGGACGTGTCCTATTTGGAGATCAGGATGTCAGTCGTGTTCCAGCCCAGCAACGCAACGTGGGTGTCGTGTTCCAGTCGTATGCGCTCTATCCTCATATGAGTGTTTTTGAAAACATTGCTTTTCCATTGACTGTCCGCAAAGAGCACAAAAACACAATCCGTGAGAAAGTCGCTGAAATTGCTGAGTTAGTTCATATTGGAGAATTATTAAAGCGACGACCCGAGCAGCTCTCTGGCGGTCAACAGCAGCGTGTTGCTCTTGCAAGAGCATTGGTGCGCAAACCTAGTATCTTGCTACTGGATGAACCCTTGGCAAACCTGGATGCCAAGCTCCGTCTTGAAATGCGATCTGAAATCCGGCGGATTCAGTTGGAAACTAGAATCTCCGCAGTACTGGTGACTCATGATCAGGTTGAAGCGATGAGCATGAGTGACCGGATTGCAATCATGAAGGAGGGTGAGATTCTACAAGTTGCTTCTCCCACAGAAATGTATCAACAACCAATCAATGATTTTGTAGCTGGTTTCTTGGGTAACCCACCAATCGCTTTTCTGGATGCACATGTGCAGGAGGGTGAAATTCATCTTTTGAACAGAAAAATTCAATTTAATTTTCCAGGCAGCTCCATGCCTACAAATGGGACGAAGATTCGCTTGGGTATTCGGCCAGAACACTACCAGCCCAACAACCCTATTCAAATCCCTGGAACCATCTCTTTCGTTGAAACCCAAGGACGTGAAAATCTATATGATGTGATGCTTGATGACGGCAGCATCCTTCGCTCCATTCAATCCTCCGCTACGGAAAGCATTGAAAAAAGCGCTCAGGTCCTTTGGGGGATCCAGCCCGACAAAGTGCTGATTTTCGATCAGGCAGGCAATCGAATCTGAGCTTTATTCAAGAAAGCTCTCGCCCCATTCTCTGTTTTCCAAAGTAAATTCAAACTTAGAAGTCGATCTCCGAATTCAATTCTGAAAATGGAATGCGCACTGTAGTTCACAAAACCGTCAACCAGTTACAACCACCTTCTCAAGAAGATCGTAGCCAAGCTGCAACTAGGGTAGTTCAGCTTCTCATGAGCATTGGATGCGAAGCTGGCCTTGCCTCAACGAGGTGGAAGTGAGGCAACCTCAAGCTTCCAGTGATTTTCCAGAAAAGATCATCGTGGGAGCCTCGAACCCTGAATGCTGCAAGTGAGTCGGAGAAAGCGCTTAGGTCATCCGTATAGCAAAAATTGGTGTTTTGTTGGCAACCGAAGTGGACTGGGGAATGGCTCGCTCCAAACAACGCCACACCACCAAGGAACTGGCAGAACGATTTGGCTGGGGCTACGCTTTTGGAGTGGAGTTCGTCGAATTGGGATTGGGAGATCCGCTGGAGATGGCTGAGTTTAACGGAGTACCGAATGAGCATGGTCTCCATGGCAATGCCATCCTATCTCGGTGACCATTGCGAAAAATCAAACTGATTGCGCTGGACAAAGGAGGTTTGTGGTTTGTCCTGTCACCTAAACAAGACGGGCAGCATAGAGTCGGTGGTCAAATGGCGATCACTGCGCTTCTTGATACGGAGAAAGGCCCACTTGGTTGTGTCACTGTTCATTATGAAAGTGAAAGTAATCCAGATCATCGGAATCAGCAGACTCAGCGATTGATGAAATTGTTGGTGCAGGAATATGGAACGATTCCCATGGTGATTGGAGACGACCTGAACACCAACACTCTCTCCGAAGCTCACACCAGTCAAACACAACGAAGAAATCAGCCAGAGTCTTGGGAGCCCAGCTTCTCCACTTTTGCAAATTACAATTTTGCATGGGAAACCGCCAATACTGGCCAGACCACCACTCGTGGAGGCCCTCATGCACCACACCAAACTCTCGACTGGTTACTGCTCAGATCCTGTCTGGGGAGTCAATCCCATGTCGTTCCCGCTCTCTTAAAATCAGGGAACTACCTGTCTGATCATGAAATGGTTGTAACAACCGTCTCCTGCTAGATCGCCCACCTCGCTTCCTTCCCTAGCAGAATTCATTGCATCCAATGACTGATTTTTGAATGGGTTGGTGGAGTAGACCATTTTTAGAATGCTCAACTTTTTCTTCAAATATAAAGGTACCACTTGATGACCTGGGACGCTTCCCCCCACCTAGATCGGTTTGATCCTTTACCGAATGAAAAGACGATGAAAGCTGTTGTGACAGCGAGTAATGGGGGATTCGAACAATTGCAGTGTCGTGTGGTCAAACGTCCCCAACCTGGAGACAAGGAGGTATTGATCCGAGTACTAGCTGCTGGGATGAACAATACGGAAATCAACACTCGTGTCGGCTGGTATTCTGATTCTATGACCCAAAGCACCTCAGCAGTAGCCAGTTCCCAAGTTCAACAAAAAGAAATTCCTATAGATGGAGGTTGGAATGAGATTACCCCTTTCCCTTTCGTCCAGGGAACTGACTGCTGTGGTGAAGTGATCCAGCTTGGCTCGAACGCAGATTCAAAACTACTGAGCAAGCAAGTGTTGGTAAGGTCCTGTATGCGACCACTGGGGTTCTCATCAATGGAAAATTTGTGGATGGGCTCTGACTTCGATGGGGCCTTTGCGCAATATGTCAAAGTTCCTCAATCAGAAGTTTTTGAAGTCAAATGTGACTGGAGTGCTGCTGAGTTGGCTACCATTCCATGTGCTTATGGAACTGCAGAAAACATGATTCATCGAGCAGGGATTCAGTCTGGAGAAAAGGTCTTGATCACTGGAGCCTCAGGTGGAGTTGGCTCTGCTGCCGTTCAATTGTCAAAACTTCGGAAGGCACAGATCATTGCTGTTGTGGCCCCTGAGAAGCAACAAAAAATCTCGGATCTCGGTGCAGAACAAACCATGGCACGTGATGAGAATGTGTTGGAAGTGCTGGGAGAAGAATCTGTAGATGTAGTGATCGATCTGGTGGCTGGCGATTCCTTTACAGCACTATTGAAAGTTTTGAAGCGTGGTGGGCGGTACGTTTCTGCGGGCGCAATTGGAGGACCTGTAGTCTCTTTTGATACACGCACCTTCTACCTGAAGGACTTGCAGTTGATTGGTTGTACTGCCTGGGATGAAGGCGTCTTCCCAAGCCTGATTGCTTATCTTGAAAACGAACAACTTCGACCTCTACTCGCACAGACCTTTCCTCTAGAGCAAATTGTCGAGGCCCAACAAGAGTTCTTGCTGAAAAAGCATGTTGGGAATTTCGTACTCATTCCTCCAAATTAGATTCTGGGCTTTAATAAGGTTTACTTATTTGAACATCATCAATGCTCTAAAAGCCTTCAATGATCCGATACGAACCAGGGGAGGCTTCAAGCAAAACTTATCAGACAATCATCTGATTATCATTCAGCAGTTCTACCATGCAGAGCAAAAGCCTGATCAACTAAAATCTAGAAGGGCTGGTTCCAAGAGAAAGCTGAGTGAACTTGTACGATCTAATCACTCTTCAGAGAACCCTTCCCAGATCTGCTCTTCAACTAGGCATGATTGATTTCATTTTCACTTGCTCCATCCGACCCTTAATCTGCAGGGCCACATACTTGGAGTAGAAACGTGACAAGTGCAGGTTGCCCCCGTGAAACCAAAGGTTGGATTGCTTGGTTGGCTTCCAAAGATTTCGTAACTCGCCTTCCCATGGACCAGGATCTCCTTTGATTCCTGAACCAATTCCCCAGAAGCGCCCCACTTTTTCAGCAGTTTCCTTAGAAATCAATTTCTCGATGACCTTATCCATCGAATGGTAGCCAATCGCGAAAAAGATCACGTCGGCTGCCAACTTACTGCCATCATCAAAGTAGAGAAACTGCTCATCTACGCGCTCCGGAGTAGCCCCTGTCTTGAGCTTGACCTTCTTCTGGATGATCAACTCTGAAGCACCTACATCAATGTAGTAACCTGAGGCGGTCCTCAGAGCTCGCATCAACAACCCAGAGCCATCCTCTCCAAAATCAAATCTGAAGCCTGACTCCTGTAGCTGGTCATAGAACTCTTTGTCGTGCTCGTACATCTGCCTGTAAACCTCTCTGTGCACATCAGGCACAAGCTTGTAAGGCAGGGAGGCAAAGAGCAAATCTGCTTTGTCCGTGGTGATCCCATTCTTCAATGCCTGCTCGGAGTAGAGTTCCCCAAATCCATACTCCAGCAAGGTTTCAGATTTGATGATGATGCTAGATGACCTTTGGGCCATCGTAACCGATCTGGCACCACACTCCCAAAGATCCTGGCAGATGTCATGGGCTGAGGTTGCAGAGCCGACAACCACACACCTCTTGCCTTTGAATGCTCGACCATCCTGGTATTCGGAGGAATGGAAGATCTGACCCTTGAATTTCTTCTTCCCCTTGATTGGAATTCCCTTCGGTGGACCATAAGCGCCTGTAGTAAACACAAGCTGAGTGGGTCGCAGGGTTAACTTTTCTCCCTTGCGCATTACTTCGACTTCCCACTGCTGCGTACTCTCGTCAAAAGTCGCCTTCGAGCACCTACTCTCCGTCCAGTAGTTGAGATCCATTACCTTCGTGTACATCTCCAACCAGTCCCCCATCTTGTTCTTGGGTGTGAAGACCGGCCAGTCATCTGGGAAGGGAATATAAGGGAAGTGGTCATACCAGATGGGATCGTGCAAGGTTAGGAAACGGTATCGATTGCGCCAGGAATCGCCAGCTCGCTTGTTCTTCTCCAATACAATTGTAGAGACACCCAACTTCTTGAGCCGAGTTGCCAGCATGATCCCAGCTTGGCCTCCACCTACAACAACACAATAGGGTTGCTCTGTGTCACCAAGTGCTTGTTCTTGAGCTTGCTTTACTTCATGCCAGATTTGTCGATTCTTGTGAGCGCCGTGCCGAGTGCCAAGGATTCTTCTTTCTGCCCGTTTCTCCTCGTAGCCTTGCAGCTCTTCCAGGGTAGTCAGCAGGGTCCAGGCTTTCCCACGTTTGAGGCGCACGTATCCTTTCCCACGGCCAATTCCGTTGGTGATGTCGAGAAAGCACTCCACTACACCGTCAGCCCGCTTCACATCATAGTAGCTTTCAATCTTTATTGGAAAAGCAGCCTTGTTTTGCTTGAGGGCTCCCAACACCTCTTGGTGAGTTTCAAAAGTATTCAAACTCCACGAAATGCAGAGGATGTCCCGCCAGAAGAACTCTTCCTGAAAGAGACTATCCAAATCAACACTCTTAGCACTTGCAAAAGAAGCATTGAATTGCTCAATCCATTGCTCAACGACTTTGTTTGTCATGCTGCTATCCTACAAATAAATGGCTTGGCCTGTTTGAATACTCTCCTCAGCGGCCAACACAATCTTGAGGCTATTGACGGCAGCCTCCATTGATTCAGACAAATCCTGATCCTGTTCAATCGCATCCAGAAACATTTGTTGCTCCAAGTCACAGAGTTCTTGGTGCGATGGCTCATTCAACGTATCCACGAACTGATCTTTTTTGAGAAATTGTTTGCTACTGGGATTTACCTCCGCATGGTGGATTTGGATCAGATTGGTTTTGGTATGCCGATCAATGTTGGCTGAATCTGTCACTTCTCCCTCTTCAGCAAGTTGTTCAGAGGGAACAATCATCGAAACACACCCTTTCGGTCCGACGATATCCTTCACAAAGTAGGCAACTTCACTCATCATGGGGCCCCAACCTGCTTCGTACCAGCCTACTGAGCCATCATCAAAGGTGACATGCAGATGACCATAGTTCTGTTTGTCAGCTTCTGCCCAGAGCTTGGCTCCAATTCCATGCACACGGACAGGCTTGGCATCCGTCAACTGGCACATCACGTCAACATAGTGCACTCCACAATCGACAATCGGAATCAGCGAGTCGATCAGGTTCTTGTGCCAAAACCAAGTCTCCCCACTGCTTTGTTGATTGAGATTCAATCGCATCACCAAGGGCTTACCCAAGGTCTTGCCGACTTCAATAAATTTTACCCAGGAGGGATGGACTCTAAGGATGTAGCCAAGCACCAATTTCCTTTGGTGCTTTCTGGCCAGTTCTACGACTTTTGAAGCATCCTCCACATTCGTTGCCAGGGGTTTCTCCATGAACACATGACAACCCTGCTCAATTGCCTCCGAGGCAAAAGCAGCGTGGGTGTTCGGCCAAGTGTTGATTGAAACCGCATCTGGCTGAGAATCTTGGAGCGCCTTGCTGTAGTCTTCATAGATTGGATATCCCTGCAACTCCTTGGGGAGCTTGTCAACCTTCTCACACAGGGTTCTGCTCATTAGGCCAACAATTTCGAAGCCAGGATTATTGTGGTAAGCCAGCGCATGAGAAGTCCCCATGTTCCCAAGCCCCACCACCAAGACTTTCACTGACATAAGATCCTCATTAGTGAGGTTTAGAACAGTCGTTTGCTGTATACTCTAACAATCTTGTGAATCCTGAAAATATCAGGTTAATTCTTCTATTTAGTGAGTTTAAGTAGTCTGAGAATCAATATTGATGAAAGGGTGAAACAACTCTTCCTAAAAATTGTTCACCCCAATTTGGCTCTAGGAGAACGGAATCATGAAGGAATTAACTACTTGACTACGTTGGCGTAAAAACGACCCTTGATCTTGTCGACATCCACCTTGGCCAGGTCAGCGGAGAGTGTATAACCTTTGGCATCCGCCATGACCTTGTTGACATCGAAATCATTGGCAGCCCCAATGAAATCATTGCTAATCACCTTGCCTACGTTCACGTCACGCTTCAATTGCCCGATTCTACGAATGGTCTTGAAGTAAGCCTTCCAGCTACCCCAATCATGGTAGCCCCAACCTTGTCGCTCATCCATATTGCCTCGGAAGACATTTGCGAGCTGTAGCATGGATTCTGTTCCCAAATCAGCCCCAAGATTGCTCTTAACAATGGGAAGTGACTTGAAAACAATGTCTGTGGCAGCTCGTGGGTTGTGCTCTCCGAATTCCAGTCCCATTGCCCACCCTCTCAGATACTGTCCAAGAATCTTTCTCTTTTCAGGATCTTGGGTGTCAGAGCGCTTGACGACAAAGGAATTCGCTGGGAAGACCGATTGATCAACACCCAGCCAGTACTCAAATTTCAAGCCCTTGCCTTCCCAGTCCGCGCGCAGGCCTTCCCAAGCTAAGGCTGCATCACCCTCTCCACTGGCCAGAATGGTTCCCCACTGGGGCCAACCAGCTTCGATATACTTGATCTTGGTCACATCTGCACCCGCTGCCGCAAAGATTGGGTCCGCAATAGACTGCCAGGCGGCGCTTCCCAAGAGCACGGTTTTCCCTTCCATTTGGCGTAGATCGGTGAATCCTTCCCCAGGTCGGAAAGCAAAATCGAAAACGTCACGGGCTCCCATGTTGAAGACCGAAACCAAGTCCAACTCGTTTTCGAGGGCAAAAGAAAACACTCCTGGCGAAGGATATCCCATATCTGCCTGTCCCAAGGCAACAAACTTTACGGTTGCCGTTCCATCTGAGGGGCCTGGCTCCAGCCTCGTGTCAATATCCCCAAAGTACCCCATTTCCTTGGCTACCCAGTAAGGATAGTCATCCAGCACCTCAATGGTACCTCTTGGAGAAATCCAGGTGTAGGTGGTTGCGGCCTGTGCCGTCTTTGGTGTGAGAGCACTTGTTCCCAACACCGAGGTAGCCACTGCACCAGCAGCAGTCACCTGTAAGAACCTTCTTCGATTGAGTTCTGTCATCACTCCTCCTGCTCTGCGGTTGATGGACGCAATGATTCCTTAAATTGACTGCGCCCGCGCCAATTTAAGATTCCCAACTAGCCCACTTCTTACCAACGAAATAGAAGAACAAATAAATCAGAATCCCTAAGGTCGAGAGAATCAGAATGATCGCAAAGAACTGGGGCATCTTGATCGTTGCTGAATACGTTGTCAGTCGATTTCCAAGGCCAAAGCCACCACCAACCATCTCTGCTCCGACTGCTGTCAAAAGGCCGAAGATTGCGCCAACCATCAAACCAACGATGATCATTGGTAACGCCATGGGTACTCTTACCTTGAGGAAAATTTGCATGGTGCTTGCGCCAAAAGATCGGGCTAACGCGATTTTTGCGAGATCGACTCGGCGGAAACCGGTGGCCGAGTTGATCATCACCATTGGACCGGATGCCAAAGCCACTGCGATGATCCGAGGTTCATAACCAAAGCCAAAACGTAGAATCAGTAAAGGCACTAAGGCCAGCATTGGCGTGGTAACCAGCATCAAGATGTAGGGTGCGACGATCTTTTCAACAAAGGGAAACTGGGTGATCACTCCAGCGAGGATCAGCCCGATGGATGCCCCGATAAAGAAACCAGAAAACAGCTCAACCAAGGTGTGACCAAGGTGAGGTACAATAAACTCAAAGTCAGTGAACAGAGCCATGGCGATTGCACTGGGCCTCGGAAAAACAAATTGAGGGACCTCATAAATGATTACATATGCTTCCAGCCCTCCAACAATGCAGACCGCAAAAAGGATAATCAGTATCACTTCACCCACTGTGCGCTTCTGGACCTTGGTCAGCGCTGACCAGTTTGTGAGAGAAACATCCCCTGAGTCATTGCCTTGATTATCAAACTTGGGGATATTGTCCCCAAGGTACTTATCTGCCATTTCTACTACCCTGGCTAAGTGGTTTGCTCAATGATATTGCTGCGAATCTGGTTGATTGTCTGAATGATCTTTGGATCTGAGAGCATCTCGATAGATCTTGGCCTGGCGTAGTCAATTTCGTAAACGTTTGCCAATCTCCCGGGTCTCGCTGACATCACGAAAACTTTGCTGGAGAGAAACACCGCTTCTGCAATGTTGTGTGTGATGAAGATGATCGTTTTCTTGGTTTCTAGCCAGATCTCCTGCACCAGGAGATTCATTTCATCCCGAGTAAATGCGTCCAAGGCTCCAAATGGTTCGTCCATCAACAACACCGAAGGATCGAATGAGAGAGCCCTGACAATTGATGCCCTTTGCTGCATTCCGCCTGACAATTCTCTTGGATACTTTGTTTCAAAACCTGAAAGGCCCACTCGTTTCAATAGCTCATTGATGCGGGCTGTATTCGGTGCTTTTTTCTTAATCTCAAAAGGAAATTCAATGTTTTTAATGAGACTGCGCCAAGGCAACATGTTGGCTTCCTGGAAGACCATGCCAATTTGATCATTGGGTCCATCAATCTTCTTTCCATCCAGTGCAATCTCACCGCTAGTCAAATCATGTAGCCCCGCAATGGACCATAACAAGGTAGACTTACCACAACCGGATGGTCCAACAATGCTGACAAAATCTCCTGAATCAATGCCTACTGAAAACTGGTCCAGGGCATGAAGATTTCCGGATTTAGTTGTGTAGAACTTCGTTGCTTCCTTGACTTCTAACTTGATGCTCATTTTTCCTTCTCAACTGGCATACAACGAATCAGGCACGTATTTATTTGATTTCATCTCAAGCTTGGCTAGGAATGGAAAAGAATGGGGAAGCAAATGCAAAACGCTTGAAGGAAAAATAGCTTCCAATAGCGAATTCAAAATGTATCTAGATTGGTTGGACCAATTTATGATTTAAATTTAATGGTCGAACCAAACGAAGTAGTATTACAGCGGATTTAGAAAATCAACTATAATTTACGTAAAACAAAATAAATCTAAACAGGGTGAGGTTGTCTTGGGCAGAAGAGATAGAGTGCTGGATTAAGGAAAACTGCAGTAGATAGAGTATTCTGAGTTAAATTCTGCACTCTTGGGCCTCCTACAGTCTGTTGTAAAAATGCTTATACTGTCAGTAGAAAAGGCTGGACTGAGTACATTATATTCTGAGTGGAATTAAAGGTGATAGATCTGGATGATTTAAGACAGATATCATTCAATTTGAGCAGGTTAGAACTTGCGTCAGAATTTAAGATTTAGCGAATCCAATCCAGCTTCCGAATCAAGAAATGATTAGTGAGGAGTAGGAGCATCGTTACGAATCAGATTAGCCGATTTACAATCATCCCAAAAGGCTGAAGGAATGGGATGTTCCACCAGTTGCCGATTTTCTAAAACCTGAACTGGTTGAAAAGCCCCAGGAATGATCGAAGCTACTAACGAATGTCCCAATGGAAATTGTAAGGCAGCCGCCTTGAGAGGAATTTGGTGGTCATTGCATAATCTTTCAATCGCCCTCACCTTCTGAAGCACTTCAGGAGTTGCATCCGCATATTTGTATTTTGCGCCCTCGATTGCTCCACTGGCAAGGATTCCAGAAGCATAGGGGGCTCCAACGACGACTCCTACACCCAGGTTCTCACACTTCGGGAAAATATTGTCTAAAACATCTTGATCCAGCAAGGTATAGGGCATTGCCACCAGAAAGAAATCCAGGGGACATTCTTCCAGAAATCTCGGCATCATGGATTCATCGTTTATACCAGCTCCAAAAGCCTTGATTTCTCCACTACGCTTTAGTTCATCTAGTGCCTTACAACCTGATTCCAACTCCTTAAAGTATTCATTCATGCGCTTTTCCGTGCGATGGTAACCAAGATCTAAATCATGAATCACGAGTACATCGATCTGGTTCAAACCAAAACGCAGCAGACTATCCTCGTAGGAGCGCAAAATTCCATCATAGGTATAATCAAACTTAAGGGTAAAGGGCAGTCCACCGGCCCAGGGTGAACCGTTGAAGTCTTTGGCCTGACCTCGATAGCGCGAATACACTCTCCCGACTTTGGTGGAACACAGGAATTCCTTTGGATCTTGCTGGCGCAGCAATCCACCAATCCGATGTTCACTCAACCCATGTCCATACCAGGGAGCAGTATCGTAGTAGCGAATGCCTGCAGACCATGCACTTTCCAAAGTTTGGCGTGATTGTGTTTCTGAGACACGCCCAAACAATTCACCGAGGGGGGCTCCGCCAAAACCAAGCACTGGGAGCTTGAGTGCAGTCTGTCCAACTTTCCTCAGTGGTAAATTCTTCATTTGAGAATACAGTATGAAGTTGATGTGAGAATAGGAAGGCAAGCCTTTAGCTGGCTTAGCAAACTGGAAAAAAACTTCTAAAAATTAAAGAATTCAATACGTGAGAGTATGATAAAACATAATTTAATAAGGTGAGAGCCAGCTTTCTTCAATACCTAACCCAAATCCTGGTCGATCATCTAATTCCATCCAGCCATCTTTTGGGATCTTTTGTCGGGGAACTTCTATGGTTTCCTCTAATGGAATTCCTGGAGCACCTCTCACAAAGTATTCTAACCAAGGAACGCAGGACACTGCGTGTGAGAAGTGCTGACCATAAGGGTTGCGTCCTCCGGCATGCAGCATAACTTTTTTACCAGCAGATTCAGCAATAGCAGCAATCTTTAAACAAGTTGTCAGTCCCCCAACCCAATTAATATCAGGCTGAAGAATATCCACTACATCATTGGAAACCGCCCATTGAAATGGGAAATGAGTATACCAGTGTTCCCCTGTCGTCAAGGTTTGCCAGGGAAGCTCTTTCCGCAGAGAAACGTGACCTAGAAAAT
>JAQWOT010000387.1 GCA_029245725.1 SAR324 cluster bacterium
GTATTACTAAAAGATCTGGAATAGTTGTACTGGGAGAGATCTGAGGAAGAGCATCGTAGGTACGCTAGACCGTCTTGATTACCCACTGCTATCAGGACCTTACTCGACCTGTCAGCCTTCTGGCATTCTGCCGATTGGTTGGACTGAAAATCTGTGTGTCGTAGGTTAGATTCCCGCTCTGGCCACCATTAATTAATTTCTTTTGCTGGCTCTGACACAATCCTCACTCAGGCCAAATGGATTAGCACAATTTTAATCCTCACCAATCTTATTCTCTCCGAAAAGCCTTTTTCCTCCAGATTCATTTGAAGATGCTTCTATTTCAGTTCCTCCCTTGCTTTGAAATTGCAAAACGCGGTTTGTATCGAAAAATCTGATTAAAAACCGCAGAAGGCGTTGGTCATTGATATTCCTTTCAGAAATGAAGGATGTTGAAGTGCCAATTAAATAGCTCTGAAGATCACAGCTAACGGTAATCGTCACGTTGAAAAACCTTTCTGGAGAGGGAGATGCTAATCAAGGAATTTGAGGTGATCGATCTCAGGGTACCAACCTCGGACAGTCTACTCGGTTCGGACCCTTTCCACAGGAAACCCAACTACTCTGCGGTCTTGACCCGGCTACATCTTGGGAGTGGTCTCACTGGTATATCGGTGAATTTCACCATCGGTGCAGGCAATGATTGGATTGCCTATGGTGTCAAGGACCTGATGCAGTTGGTGATTGGGCGCTCCCTTGAGGAATTCATCGAAGATCCCGGAGGCTTTCACAAAATGCTTTTGGATCATCATCAACTCCGCTGGATGGGTGATGGGATGGGGCGCATGATCATTGGCTCGATCATCAATGCCCTCTGGGATCTCTGGGCCAAAGTGGAGGGCAAACCACTTTGGAAACTGCTTGTGGATCTACCTCCACAGACTGTCATCGATTGCATTGACTGGCGCTACTTGCGAGATGCCCTCGATCCTGAAGAGGCTCTTGAGTCGCTGCAGCAGAACGTGGGTTCAAAAGCTGGACGTGAAGAGCAGCTGCATCAAAGAGGTCCAAAGGCTTACTCTACAGCTGGCTGGCTTGGCTTGTCAGACTCAGAGATCATCCAGACCATTGAGCAGGTGAAATTGCAGGGGCTGGACTGTTTCAAAATGAAAGTTGGCCTCAATGTGCAGCAAGATCGACAACGGTTGGCCTTTATCCGGAGCGCAATTGGAGAGGACTCTCTGCTGATGTTGGATGCCAATCAGATCTGGGGTGTTGAGGAGGCCATTTCGCATATGCTGCAGCTCATTGAATTCCGCCCTCACTGGATTGAGGAACCCACCGCTCGGGATGATGTCTTTGGTTACCAGCAAATTGGAGCAGCCTTGAGAGAACATGGTGTGGGCCTGGCTTGCGGGGAGCAGGTGCCTTCTCCAGTGATTTTCAAGCAGTTCCTCCAGCAGGGAGTGATTCAGTTCTGTCAGATTGATGCAACCAGGCTCTCCGGGGTGAATGATGTGATGGCCGTGATTTTATTGGCAGCAAAATACCAGGTCCCTGTTTGTCCGCATGGTGGTGGAATTGGCTTGTGCAACATGATTCAGCACTATGCGATCTGGGATCAAATCACCGTCTCAGGAAACTCAGCTAGCCAGGTGGTGGAATACCTGAACTTTTTGCAAGAGGATGTGTTTCTAAACCCAGTGCGGATGCATCAGGGCGCCTATGTTCTCCCAAGTCAGCTCGGAT
>JAQWOT010000388.1 GCA_029245725.1 SAR324 cluster bacterium
TGATTGTCCAGTCTGCCAGTTTGTCAATTGGGTGAATTCAGCAACACCTGGAGACCGATACCAACTACCAGAAGACTGGGTTCCTGAAGCACAAGAACTCCAAGAGGCTTGCAATGTGGCTGTGAAAAACCGATTACAGAATGTTAGTTTCTGTCTAGTGGGCAAGGACTGTCTTAAATGCAGGAACTTGATGTAAAGAGTCCCCAAAATATTCAGCATCAGGTTTAAACAAGAAACAAGACTCCAACAGATTCCGAAATTCCCAGGTACTTAAAAGGACTTAAAAGACTGCCCTCATATCTACCAATATTACCTAGTAGTTCTGGAGACGAAGAAAAACTAATTGTTTGCAGGAGAAAATATATGAACAGCCGATTTAAAGCATCAATTATTCTACTAGTCTGTTTGTTCAATCTGTTCAGCTGTACTAACAAGGAAGAAGAGAATAAAAGGCAAGAAGAGGAATTAGCACAGATAAAAGCCGCACTTGAGCAATTTGAAGAAGATATTGCTAATTCTTCAACATGGACAGATCAAAACAGTAAGGTATTTAAAGCTCAAAGTGTCTACGATCCATTTACAGGCTTTACTCAACACGCGCTTCTTTCTCCTGTAGGTGAAACAAATAGAGAGGTGAATGGTGCGAGGCGATATAGCAGATTAGTCATAGTTTGCTCAACTGACCCAGATACAGACGATTTTATGCTTTTTTACTTTGACACTTCGTTAGCGCTATCCGAAAAATTCAATGAAAACAAACCAGAATCAAACAATTATGCGACAAATTATAGTTGGGTCGGTTATCAACAAATTAAGGCATGGGATGAGGTAAAATCTGTAAAGCTGATTCAGCAGCTTTCTTCAATGGAATACCTGTATGTCGTTGAAGATCAACAATATATAATACAGTCTGCAATGTCTCTCAGTAGTTCAGATGAACCAATGTTGCTAAAAGTAGAGTTGGCACTGAATAGTGCTTTAACATACTACTCTTATGTTCTTACTGATTTTATTACTCATTATACTACATTCAAAAACACTTGTCCCTAGATCCGCGCCTATATTTACTCGCATCTTCATGATGTTGAATTCAATGATTTGAATCTTGCTGAACATAATCCAACCAACCTCTGAAACCCACCTGAACAACATCTCCATCATTGCCTTCGTGGACCAAATCTTTTTGCCCTAAAGGCTTTAAGCTAATATCACGCGCAAGACAACTTTGTTGGTTTCGCCTTGGAAGATATCCCGCCCTCGCCAAAAATAGCACCGAGTGTCTCGCCATGCGGCCTTAGTAAAATTCCCCCCGTAAGTGGGAACCGGATATACTTACATCAACTGCACCTTGATTTTGTGCCCCCGCCCTCTGCGCTGCCCCCTAAGTAGTATTGTCTCGGAGATGCCTCGATGACTGCACCGATATCCCTTGTTGATCTGGATCCAGACTTTCTTTGCAGCCCGTCTCGTAGCCAGTGGTTGCGCGAGTTTCGTGTAAACATTCCTTGGACGCAGGCTCACTTGGCCCGTGTTTGTGGCGTTGCCCGTAGTACCGTGGTGCGCTGGGAGAATGATCACTCACCCGTACCCAAGACGGCAATCGTGCTGGTGCTCCTGGCGAACATCATTAACGAGTATTGTGGGATATCCATGCAGGTGATGAACTGGCCGGAACGAGAGCGGGATCGCTGGCGGCGCTATCTAAGCACTCAGAACCATCCAGTAGACGTGGTGGCCTGTGCCGAGCTCCGCGAGCTCTTGGATGTTCCCGATCCGGTGATACCCACGAAAGAAGAGATGGAACGGAAGTATAAGCGGCAGGCGCGTTACGAACGGGAAAAAGAAAAGCGTTGCTTGTGATGGCTCCAGATGGGCTTTAGAAGCCGACTGTTTACATCTGCACCCGCTGGCGTTATATTCGGCCCGATCGAAGGTGGTGGCGCTAGAATCATTTTCGAGGTGCTGTCTGGCAATGCGGACTGCTTTGACGGAATCATTGAGTTGTAGCCTCCACTCATTTTCGAGGTGCTGTCAGGGATTATCGCGTTTCGTTCTCGCGTTCTCGCGCTGTAGCCTCCACTCATTAACAGATTCCGCCTTATATTCTGCTTTATTTTGGTTTTCTGATACCCACAGCCCTTAGGTTGTCTTTAGATTAATCTTCAATAGAAAAAGAGAAATTATGTTTAGGAACCATTGATCAATTCTCTCAATTGCTAGTGTTTTTGCAGGTTGTCCCATTGACTTCTTCACATGAATAGATAACTCGTTCTGTGTGTTAAGACCTTAAAAAAACCAAAAGAAACTAATCAATTTTAAAATTGCAGTTTACAGGGTTATAATTGTGAGATGAATTCTCGATAAACTGGAGGTAAAATAGATATTTTTTCCAATCTAATTGGAGTTAAACGATCATGGATACAACTTTATTAAGTGATGATCAAATCAGAGAATTTATTACGAACGGTTTCTTAATATTAAATTGTGAAAATCAAGAACTCTTACACAAGGTTATTAAAGATAAGTTGGAGTATCTTTATCATACAGAATCATGGCTTGGAAATAATGTCATGGCACGTGTTCCTGAACTTTGGAGTATTGTTGGAAGTAGTATAGTCAAGGGTGCGGTAGCTAGCATCCTTGGACCAGAATATGTTTTACATCCTCATCGAGCCGTGCACACAAGTGAGCCAATTAATGACAAGACAATAACCTGTTCAGCACATCAAGATGCTCCACAGATGGGAATTGGGTCCCAAGCAGGTTCAGCCTGGCACCAAGATGCTCATAGTCCACTTGCAAGGGCACGTCATCATTTTCCAAAATTTTTGATTGGATTTTATTTTCCTCATGATACGCCACCTGAAATGGGTCCCACAAGAATATTTGCTGGAAGTCAATTCTATTCAAAGCCTCAAGTACCCCCGAAAACATTTTCATTACTTAATTTTAAGTCTGGCTCGTTCGTCCTCGCCCATTTTGACATTGTCCATGCGGCCTTTCCAAATCAAACTGATCAAACAAGGTTTATGATCAAATTTGTATTTGCTCGGACAAAACAACAGGTTGCACCGACATGGAATCACCTGGATGAAAAATGGAATACTCCAAAAAATTTACGTTCACAATATAACTTGGAATCTGCTTGGAAAGCATCTTGGCTTTGGTTAAAAGGCAATGATACTTCATCAAAATATTTAGGTCCTACAAAGAATCTCAATTCAGCAGATCAATGTACACGTTTAGATGCAATATATAGGGCTGCTCACAAAGACAATATATCAATCCTTACTGAAAAAATTGATCAACTTGCTGGGAAAAAATTCCACATAAGAAAACTATTCAAAAATGAAAAAGGTAGAAAGATTCCAAAGGATCTGCAAGAGGGTTGGGAACGAAGATGGAATGAAAGAGCAGTCCTCTTTGACGATTCAGCATATGCGCTTGGAACAATTGGAATTGAGGCTGTTCCCGAACTAATTAATTACTTAAGTCAGGAAGACACATGGGTTGTTCTGAATATGATTTTTGCGCTTGGAGAAATTGGAGCAGAAGCAGAACTAGCAAAACCGAAGTTAGTTGATTTACTGAATAGTTCTCAGCAAATAATTGTAAGGCAAACGCTTGATACTCTCAGTTCAATTGGGGGTAATCTTGACTTGGCACTGCAGCCAATTGAAAAATTTTTTA
>JAQWOT010000389.1 GCA_029245725.1 SAR324 cluster bacterium
TCAACAGGGTTGCCCCAATCACCCCGGTGCCGTACCAAAGCCACTGACGTTCTTCCAGCCAGAGTAAGCCCAGTCCGATCAGTCCAAGCCATGGCAAGAACAGGAAAATCACTAGTAAGAGCAGGACAAGAGACCCTCCACGAGTATGGTTTGTAGAGGGTGACGGTTCAGGGGTTGGCATGATTTTTGAGGAGTGTGAGGGAACGTGCTTTATTTTTCTTTAGAGGTTGTCTTATGAGTTTTATTTTTGACAGTCACAATAGCGTGTTGCGGTTTCGAAAAATGGTGGAACGGTACTACCAGATCCCCTATGAAGAGGCCCTGAATTCGGCGGATCCTCGGGAATTGCGCCGAATTTATCGTTCCTGCCACCCAACGCAGGCTTTATTTAACTATTTTTAAACCAACTCGGTTTTAGGCATTCGACGCCAGAAGAACCAACCAACCGCCAGCAGCAACGTCAGGAAGACAGCCAAGCTAACAAAAGCATAGTTGCGAGAGTCCACCGGGATATTGGAAATCCTGATCTCCAACAGGCTGGCATCACTGGCTTGTGCCCTCCACGCCAGAAAGTCGACATCACCGAAGGTTTGATTCCCCTGGAAGGTCAATTGGGAAGAATTCACGTCCAAACGTTTGGCTGGAGTGAAGACGCTGACCCGATCCAGTGGATGAGCGTAGCGCTTCTGGAGCAAGTGACTGCCCAGAAAAACAGGAATGGTGTATTGGAAGAGCAGTTGAGTGTCTCCTGGTGGAAAGCCACGAGTCCAGCGCAATTGATTGCCCTCCTGTTGATAGGTTTCCGGACCGTCTTCGAGAACACGAAAGTTTTCATGTGCGTTTGGTAGTTCCATCAACAAGGGAGATTGGGTGCTGAGAATATTGTCCTCGGTCGGATTCTGGACGCTGATGACCTCCGTGACGATAAGTTGATCAATATTGGACTCGAAGAACAATGAGGACTCACTGAAGACCAGTGTACTGGTAACGAAGCTGGTGGACGGTAGACGGATGTCCACAGTAATCAGTTGTTGTTCCGGACGCATGAAGAAAACCTCAGAGCTATAGAGGTTTCCTTCAAATCGAGTTCCCAGACGGTATCCGGCTCGGTCATCCTGGGGAGGGTTCTCGAAGTGAAAGCGACCTGTATCGTCGGTCTTGGCTCGTCCAACTGGACCAGCGGGTACGACTTCACCGCTAGGATCGAGTACGAATTTGATCAGCACTACATCCAGGCCTTCGGAGAGGGAAACTCCCTGGGGAACTTGGACCTGTCCCTCGATTGAGATTGGGTTGTTGCTCTCTTCAGCCGCTAGGGTAGTCCAGCTAAGCAGGGAACCAATGATGATCAGGGCTAACAGAAGTTGAACTGTTTGGAGAAATCCGTGATGATTTTTGCAAGGGGGCATCGGTTGAAAAGCTCCGCTAACGTGATTCTTTGTGGGGAGGATAGGAATGCCGTTGTCTGATGATTTGAACCGCACTCGACTGAAGCGCCGAATTGACGAACTACATGTCGATGTGCGCCGCCTGCAACGTCCACAAGAGCGCCATCAAGCTCTCAAGGAACTGGATCAACTGACCGTGGAATACATCCGTGCACTCTGTACGGAAATGAAATATGTCTTTCAGCAGAGTGCCTTGCTGCAGGAAGAACTGCAACCTGATCCAGAGCCTTCATTGGCAACAGAAGATTTGCTGGAACCACTGATGCTGCAGGAAACTTACCGAGAAGTGGTTGAGCGTCTAGGCTGGAATCTGCCTGATGAACAACGACCAGAAGTGCCAGTGATCTTGCCTGAACCTGATAAGGAAGAAGAGATCAGCTTCGAATCTCCCCAGGATCTACGTTACTACGTGGAAGTCCAGATCGAGGATTGGGGGAGCAACCGAGACCGCTTCGCCTTGCTTGAAAAAATGACGCTGGAAGTACCCTTATGGCAGGAGTGGGTCGAAGAATACCGAGCTGAAAAATCACCCAAGGTGCGGCATCCAGGAATCGAGGGACGCTGTACAGTGGAAATTGGTAAGCTCCTTGGCGTGCAGCCAGCACTGATCTCGGTCCAGGTACTCAAGTGTGCAGAGGGTATGCGCTAGGAAGACTGCTTGCGTAGTTCCTGTTTCACCTCTGCTGCCAAACGACCCAGTGGGTAATCTTCCAGATTCACGAAGCGCATCAGTTGGGCTAATCGAGGCTGAACCTCGTGTACTCGCTGGAACATTTGTTGAGCCAACCAACGATAATTCTCATGCCCCTGCGGAGTAGTTCGTAACTCCACCAGCCACATCAAGGAGCGCAGGTTGATCTTCAACGACCAGCGTAGCTGATACGCCATCGGTACCACATATTGTGCTTCTTGTGGAAATTCTCCCTCCAACACTTCAAATGCACTATCTGCTTTCTCCAGAACCTTCCTCACTGGACTTTCCAGTCCTGCATCAATCAATGATTCTGGGACTGTATAGCCAAGTCGGGTAGTCAGTCGCTGCCGCTCCTGAGTCAATATTCGATGTCGGTGTAGATCTCGGTAGGAGCCATAATCCCCAACGATGTCGAAGGTGTAGCTTGCATGCTCCAGGGCACGACCTAGCTTGTGGCGTCGGTGCTCACGTAAGTCTGCCCATTGGCGTAAAAGGTGCTCTCGTACTTGGTCCGACATCCCGCACACATTCTCCCTGGCTTGGGCAAAGGACAACGCACTGTTTTCGTAGAATAGAGCTGCCAGCACCTCGATCTCTGCTTCTGGATCGTAGCTCAGCAGTTCAACGCTGGCGCTCTGGGGAGTTGATGACTCTAGTGTTTGTGGTTGGACCCAGCGGTTGAAAAAGTTCTGGCTTTGCTGCTGGAAATTCAGTTGGCTGCAGAAGTGTCGATGGGTTGGATCTGCCCGCCGAATGAAAGAGGGAACGACTTGCTGTAACTCCTGCGCAGCTGCACTGGCCAGATCCTGAAGTTCCTGCAAGGTCTGTAAGCGGAGGCGAATCAGTAGTCCTTCGAAGAAGCGTCCATTCCCAAAGACGCCCATGTTTGTCAGTGTTGAGGCTGGTAACAGGCCACGCAGCAGGTCAAATCCTCGTGCACGAATCGAACGTTCATAGGCCGTTTGTGGTTGATCAGGTTCGGGTGGCAAGACCTTGCGCAGATATTCTCTAACCGGTTCAATCAGCTCAGCATAGGTGCGAAAAAGCTCTCGGTTTGTCTCCAGATAGAGTTCTGTGTGAGTAGAAGCAAGCACCCGTGGGTCTTTGTAAAATTGGAAGTCTCCATTGACCTGCTGGGCGAAGCTGACATAGCGGGTAGATTTCTCCAATGGCGAACCACCAATCCTTGCGTCCTCCAGCACCTTGGTTGCTAGAATGGAAACCTGTTCCAGTGCCAGGTGAGCACCTCCTAATTCACCAATGGAGTCATCTCCGTAGCCGTCGAGAATACGATCATAAAAGGACTGGGCCTTGGTCAGTGCCAGCCGAGAATCTTGGGAAGTGGAAGGAGCTTGAAATCCAGCCTCATCATTTTGTAGAAATTCTCGCAGCAGTAAAGTACGGAGACCTAGTGTGGAGCGAGAATAGCGGGAAAAGAGTGCTCCCTTGATGACTTCTGGAAGATTGGTCAGCACGAACACCGGGCGTTCGGTGTTCGTTACGTAAGGCGCAAGCTGGAGTTGCTCTGCTGGACTGAAGGACTCGTGGCTTTCCAAGACCGATTGCGATTAGGGTGCTGGGATTCCACGCGAATTGGGGAGGGCACTCTGTTGATCCAGAGGCTTAGGCAAGTCAGCGTCGGTATATTTGGTCTTTTCGTTGGGAGTGTAGGTGTCACGGAGCAAGTCACGCGTAAAGTTGAATGATTCCCGTGAGTGATAGGCCATCCCAATGACACCTGTATCCATCCGGATTGCCTGCTTAGGACAGGCTTCCACACATAGGCCACAGAAGACGCAGCGCAACTCATCGATATCAAAACGAACTGGATACTTCTCCACCGAAAAGTCTGGGTGCTCTCCAGCTTCAATATGGATGCACTTTGCTGGACAAACTGTCTCACACATGTAGCAAGCAACACACTTGAGGAAGCCATCATCACGACGGGTAAGCCGGTGTCGGCCTCGCCAGCGTTGAGAAACTGGTCGCTCTTCTTCTGGATACTGAATCGTCACAACGTCTTTTTTACCGACGATGTTGCGGAAGAAGTGACGCATCGTGTGTTTCAGTCCAACAGCAATGCCAGGAATGTAGAGGGCTTCCTTGAGTCCTTCGCTACGATCTACTTTCTTGACCTTAAACTTCATATCAGGCTCACGAGGAGAAAAGAAATCAAGCTAGGGCCACGATGATGATTGCCGTGACCACGGTGTTTAGCAAGGCAACCGGGAGTAATTTTTTCCAACCCAGGGCCATTGTCTGATCAAAGCGGAATTTTGGTACCGTCCAACGAATTTGAATCTGGAACCAGCAGAAAATGAAGGTGAAGCTGGCGAACTTGCCAAATTGGAGCAGGGTCACTAGCCACTGTGGTGCGGATTTCCAGTGATAGAGCCAAGGCACTTGGTAGCCACCGAAGAATAGAGTCGTGATCAGAGCAGCAACTCCAACAATGGCAATGTATTCCGCAAGCATGAAAGACGACCAGCGCATTCCAGAGTACTCAACAAAATATCCGGCAACAATCTCGGATTCTCCCTCTGGGGCATCAAAAGGTGCTCGCTTGGTTTCTGCAATCAAGGCCGTAAAGAAAACAACAAATCCCAGAGGTTGTGTGAAGACACCCCACTTGGGAATCAGACCGAACCAGTGCTCTCCCTGGCCTTCAACGATTGCACTGACCTGTGTGGATCCGTAGACCATGAACAGTCCCATCAGCGAAAGCCCCAGAAAGACCTCGTAGGAGATCATTTGGGCTGAAGCCCGTGTTCCACCAAAGAGGGCGAACTTGCTGTTAGAGGATGCTCCTGCCAGCACAGCACCGTAGACACCCAGGGATGTGATGGCAAAGATGAAGAGAAGTCCAGGCTGTACGTCGGTGACCTGAAATTTGAAATCACCGATTGGACCAGCAATCGGGATGATGGCAAAGACCGCTACCGCTGACATGAAGCTGAAGAAGGGCGCGATTGTATAGAGAAATTTATCAGCACCCTTAGGAATCAGATCTTCTTTGAAAATTGACTTCAGTGCATCAGCAGCAATATGCAGTAGGCCTCGCCCTCGGTACGATCCAATGTTCGCACGGTTGGGACCGATTCGATCCTGAACGGCAGCACTCCACTTGCGTTCCATCAGGGTCATGAATGTACCCAAGGGCATCGCAAAGAGCAGCAGGATGAAGAGGATTTTCAACACATCCTGCACAAACGGCAGGGCTAGAAATTCTAGAACAAGTTGCATGGTTTTCCAGTTGACTCAGCGGTCGAGTTCTCCACCGATCATGTTGATGGAACCAAAAATTGCGATGATATCTGCGACGTAGTGTCCGAGAGCCAACTCGGGCATGGCTTGAACATAGTTGAAACAGGGTGGACGGACACGACATTTGACTGGATCACCAGAACCATCGGAGACGAGATAGAAGCCTAGTTCTCCGTTGCCCCCTTCGATGGGTTGGTAAACTTCTCCAGCCGGTGGATGGTGACCTTCCATCACCATCTTGAAGTGATCGATCAATCCCTCAATGCTACCATAAACTTCTTTCTTGTCCGGATAGCCCAAGTACCGTTCGCGTGTCATCACCGGTCCGTAAGGAATCTTGTCGATAGCTTGTTCGATGATCGATATGCTTTGCCGCATCTCTTCCATCCGGACCAGGAAGCGGTCATAGGAATCACCGACTTCTCCAATGGGAATTTCGAAATCCAATTCATCGTAGACAAGGTGTGGATCTGCTCGACGGATGTCGTAGGGTACTCCGCAGGCGCGCAGCAACGGGCCCGTGAAGCCGTAGGAAATCGCTTTTTCTTTGGAGAGGACACCAATGTTCTTCATGCGGTCGATGAAGATCTTGTTGCGAGTGACGAGTTGATCTCCCTCTTCAATCACCTCTCGAACTTTTTCGAGCCGGACTTCCACTTCCTTTAGAAAGCCATCTGGGAAATCGGTGCTGTTGCCACCAAAGCGAGTCCAGTTGATAGTAACTCTCCCACCAGTGACCTGTTCGAGCAGTTCGTAGAGATATTCCCGTGCCTTGATGAACCAGAGGAAGAAGGTGAATCCGCCGACTTCCATCGCGCAGGCAGCAAGACAGGTGAGATGATCGGTGATGCGGGAAATTTCACCCATGATCACCCGGGCAAACTGTGCCCTCCTTGGAATTTCAACACCGAATAACTTCTCAACAGCCATTGAGTAGCCGATGTTGTTGAGCACCGGTGAAACATAATTGAGGCGATCTGTGTAAGGAATGACCTGAATCCACTTGGAATTCTCAGACTCTTTCTCAAAGCCCCTGTGCAGGTAGCCGATTTCTGGCACCATTCCAACAATCTGCTCACCATCCAAGTAGGTAGTCAGACGCACGATGCCGTGCATTGCTGGGTGAGCTGGACCGATTTCGATGCGCATGATCGAGGTGTCTGAGTCTTCGGGTGGAGCTGGGATAATTGCTCCTGGCAGATGAACCGGCTTCAACTCTTCTGCAGAAATCGTGGTTAGCTCACTGGCGTTCACTCAAACCTCCCATAGTGGTAACGCTCCTCGACATCGTTGAGTTCGAGCAGAGGTTGCTGCTTATCCATAGGATAGTCTTTGCGCAAGGGATATCCCTGAAACTGTTCATACATCAAGATGCGGGTTAGATTGGGGTGTTCCTCAAAGTGAATGCCGTACATGTCGTAGCATTCTCGTTCGTACCAGTTGACTGCATCCCAGAGCATGTGAATTGAAGGAATCTGGCAATCGTCTTCAGGTACAGGACACTTCAGGCGAATTCGGCGGTCCTTGCTGAGCGAGCGTAGATGGTAGACGACTTCAAAGCGCGCGGTTTGCTGTAGATTGGTTTCTAACAGCAAGTAGTCAACGGCGGTCAAGTCAACCATCATCTCAAATTGGCAATCTGGATGATTTCGTAGTAGTCGGCAGACCGGTTGGATAAACTCACGTTTTAATACGATGGTCTCGTCGCCACGATGCCGATGGGTGCTCAAAATCGCTGCAGGATACTCCTGCTGAACCAGATTGATGACCACACTGGTTTCAACGGGTTCTGAAACCTCAATGCTCTCTGTGTTTTCTGAACTTTCCTCAGGCATAGCCTTCAACCTGTTTTGAGATTGTCCTTGTCGCGGCGACCTTTCGGTGTGTCGTAGCCCAGTGAAGCGTTGGTATTGATGTGGTCTTTGGAGTAGCTATAGCCCGGCTTAGCTGCGCGATTACTCTTTGGATTCTGAACATTTTCAACCACTTCTTTTTCAGGAATTTCAAGGAAACGGCTGAGTTGAAGTTTCTTTTGGTCCAGATGGTTGATCGCAGCGGAATTGATACTGCCTTGAAGAGCGCTGGGGCCATCATTCTGGATACGATTCTGTAGTTCCATAAGCCCATCCAGCACGGCTTCAGGACGGGGAGGACAGCCAGCAATGTAAACGTCCACCGGGATCACCCGATCAATTCCTTGTAGCACAGAGTAGTTCTGGTAGAAGCCCCCAGAGGAAGCACACGCACCGAAAGCAATCACCCACTTTGGCTCAGCCATTTGGTCGTAGACGTTGCGCAAGATGGGCGTCATCTTGTGAGTGACGGTACCGACTACCCAGAGGACATCGGACTGGCGTGGTGAAAAACGAGGAATTTCTGCACCAAAGCGTGAGACGTCGTAGTGGGAACAGGAGGCAGACATGTACTCCATTCCGCAGCAAGCTGTGACGAATGGATACTGAAACAGGGAAAACTTGCGTGCCCAGTTGACCACATTGTCAAATTTGGTGGTCAGGAAATCACCGTAGTGGGCAGATTCCATAGGTTCCTTGAACTGAGTGGTGGATCATTCCCATTCCAATGCGCCCTTTTTCCAGTCGTAGACTAGGCCAAGGACGAGTACACTGATAAAGAATAGCGCTGCGATTAGGCCGGGCCAGTGCAACTCGCGAATTTGTACTGCCCAGGGATAGAGAAAGACGACTTCGACGTCAAACACGAGAAAAACCAGAGCTGTCATGAAAAATTTGACATCATAGCGCTGCCCTTCTGTGCCCTGAGTCAGGAATCCAGACTCAAAAGGAGTTTGCTTGGTCTCGGTGCTCAGCTTGGGTCCAAACAGGATACTGATGGCAGTAAAGACTCCGGCTAACCCGATGCCAACCAGGATCATGATCAAAATGGGAAGGTACTCGCGCATGCAAACTCCAGCAGGCAAAACAAATCAAACAAAACCAGTGGCAGTATTCCACCCGACCTGTCCTTTGTCAAATCAAAGCAAATGGCTCAAATTGGGCTTTAGCGAACTGTTGAGCCAAGCACAACACTTTCAGGAATCTTTACCAATTCAAAGCCTTTTTCTGATTCGGCGAAAAGAATCATCCCTTCTGAAAGTACTCCTCTCAGCTTGGTTGGACGCAAGTTGCTGACCACGATGACACGCTGTCCGATCAAGTCAGCAGGAGAGAACTTCGGAGCTACCCCAGAAACGATAGAGCGCAAGTGCCCTTCTCCCAGATCAACTTGTGAGTGCAGTAGCTTATCTGATCCAGCGACAGGGGCACAATCTTGAATCAGGCCAACCTTCAGTTCAACTTTATTGAATTCATCGATATTCAATGGAGTTGCTTCGGATCCAGGATCAGAATCTTCTTTGGGGGTTGGTGCTTCCTGTTGTACTTTGGGTACCTGAATTTTAGGGAAGAGGGGTTTGGGCTTGGGGAGTGCTGTGTCGCTTTGCAATAATCCTGGCTGAAGCTCTGTAAGTTGAGGAAGACCTTCTAACCCAAGGGTTGTTGAGGCAAGCTTCATTTTTTCTGGCATTACCGGAGCAAGTAGGCCAATCAAGATGCGTGTGGCATCAAGGGCTGTGTAGAGCACAGTACCCAGACGCTCGCGTTGATCTGGTTGCTTGGCTAACTGCCACGGCGCCTGCTGCTGGAGATATCCATTGACTTGACTGGCCATCCAAGCGATGTGTTCAAGCGCTTTGTGCAGATAGAACTGATGGATGAACTCCTGCACTTGCTCCACTCCTTTTTGAAACTGTGCTCGGAGTTCTGTCTCTGCATCGGTCAATGCACCACACTCAGGAACCAGTTCACTAAAGTTCTGGCGACTCAGGTTGACACTTCGGCTAAGTAGGTTGCCAAAGTTGTTCGCAAGATCGCCATTGTAGCGGGTGATTGCTAGTTCTTCAGTGAAGTTCGCATCTTCACCAAAGCTCATGTCCCGTACAAGGAAGTAGCGCAGTCCATCCACCCCTAGCTTTTCTTTCATCGCTAGAGGATCGACCACATTTCCAAGGGTTTTGCTCATTTTGGATCCGCTGCTTACCCAGTGACCATGCACGACCAATCTTGCGAAAGGTGTCATGCCAGCTGCCTTGAGCATGCAGGGCCAATAAACGGCATGAGTCTTCAGAATGTCTTTGCCAATGATGTGGTGACAGACAGGCCAGTAGTGTTGGAACAACTCACCATCTGGGCAGTCGAGGGCAGAAGCGTAGTTCAGCAATGCATCAAACCAGACATAGGTCACAAAGTCGCTGTCGAAAGGCAGTTCGATTCCCCAGGTCAAGCGTGATTTTGGACGTGAGATGCATAGGTCCTGCAGTGGATTTTCCAAAAATCGTAAGACTTCATTGCGATATCGTCCCGGATAGATCCAGTCAGGTTGATCCTTCAGCATTTGGACAAGCCAGTCCTGGTAAGCGCTCATTCGGAAGAAGTAATTGCGCTCCTGGCGAAACTCAGGGGCTTTTTGGTGAGTTGGACATTGCCCCTCGAAGAGTTCACTCTCGTTGAGAAATTCTTCACAACCCACGCAATAATAGCCTTCGTATTCCTTTAGAAAGATTTCACCGTTGTCATAGATTTGTTGCAGTATCTGTTGAACGATTTGCTTGTGGCGTTCTTCGGTAGTACGGATGAATTGATCTGGTTCAATGTGTAGTTCAGGCCAAAGCTCTCGGAATTTTTGGGTCATCATATCAACAAACGCCTGCGGCTCCATCTTCGCTTTGGCCGCAGATTCAGCGATTTTTTGGCCATGTTCATCGGTACCTGTGAGGAAGTAGGCATCTTCTCCGAACAGCCGCCGAAAACGAATGATAGCATCACTGACGATGGTGGTGTAAGCGTGCCCAATATGTGGATTGCTGTTGACGTAGTAAATCGGCGTGGTGCAATAGAAAGTTTGGCTCATGCGTTCCTACAGAGGCTGAGAATCAATCAGAAGCGGGCAGGATAATTTGTGGCTCTTCAGGGTGAGGGCGATAAAGTACAATGGTACGTCCTATGACCTGAATGACTTCTAATGCTGGCTGCTCTTCGAGATTTTTAGCGCTTTCCCGTGGTGTATTGGGAGCATTTTCCAACACCTTCAACTTGATCAACTCATGTCGTAAAAGAGCAGTGTTCAATTGCTTCAGGAACTGATCGCTGAATCCATGTTTGCCCAACTGCAACAATGGTTTGAGTGAATGTGCAAGGGCACGAAGTGCGCGTCGTTGTTTTCCGGTCATCATCAGAGAGTGGAGAAAAAAAACGTGCATTCCAACGAACTTTCTCCGCAAAAACAAGTGAATTTCGGTGTGATTATGAAACGGAAATGGGGACAGCACTTTCTGGTACGGGAACGCTATGTACAGCGCATGATTGAGTTAGCTGGTGTGCAGACTGGGGAACAAGTGTTGGAAATCGGACCTGGCAGAGGAGTCCTAACCAGAGCCCTGCTGGAAATTGGCGCTTTTGTGAAAGCAGTAGAAATTGATCCAACCCTACAAGATTTTCTGCAGCAGGAATTTGCAGGATCAACTCAATTTCAATTGTTATGTGGAGATGCGCTCGAGTTGCCAATTGAGGAGCTACTTCCCTCAAGTCAACCAGCTCGAATTGTCGCCAACTTACCTTATAGTGTGGCAACAGCAATCTTCTTTCACCTGCTACCCTGGAGAGAATACTGGAATTCTTGGTCCTTGATGGTTCAGTACGAGGTTGCACAACGAATCTGTGCTACTGCAGAAGGTGGCAAATCGTTCGGTACACTCTCTCTTGCTGGAAGTCTCGGATTTGAACGTAAACTCGCTTTTGAAGTTCCCCCAGAAGCGTTTGCTCCACCTCCAAAGGTGAACTCTGCTGTCATGCATTTGTTGCCTAGAAAAAGTGGCTGGAGCAAGGAAGAAGAACACAACTTTCTAGAATTTGTGAGGCGCCTCTTCCAACAACGGCGAAAGACGTTGATAGGTAATCTGAAACAGCAGTTTCCAAATTGGTTTCAGCAGGAAGGAGAGAGTTTGGAGGAGCAGTATTTGAAGTTACGGCCCGAAAATCTGGAGTTTGAGGATTGGCGCAAGCTATACGAACAATTTCGTGAGCACGGACGTGCTTTTCATTAGGAGGGGGCAAAGCCTACTTCGCGGCAGGCTTTAATAATTAGCGCATGGTTGTGGACTGACGGACTCCACTATCGGTATTAGCTGCGCGTCGAAGTTCGTTGATTGGGAGGAATGGCATGAAATTTTGCCCCAACTTCTCGTCAGCAATGACCTTGTTGACCCTAGGCAAGACCTCTTCCATTGTTTCGATGTAGATGCGAGCCTTGGTAATGTCTTTGGCTTTACGGTATTCTTCGAAAATCTGCTCGAAGCGGCTTGCCTTCCCCTGTGCCAGCAGGACTGTCTGCTCAGCGTAGGACTGTGCTTCGTTCACTATTTGCACGCCTTCCCCCCGGGCTTTAGGAATCAGATTGTTCTTGTAGCCCTCAGCTTCATTGATCATTTTCTGTTGATCTTCGCGAGCACTGACCACATCCTTGAAGGCTTCTTTAACCTCATCTGGTGGATGTACATCCTGAAGCTTGACGTTCACAATGGAGATTCCAGAGTCGTAGCCTTTCAGGATTTCCTGTAGCAAGGTAGCCGTATTTGTTTCGATCAGGCTTTTGCCAACAGTTAGTGCGTCCATTACCTTGGTATCTCCGATAACTTCACGCATGGCAGATTCAGAAGCGGCACGTACTGTCGATTCTGGCTCAGTCAGGTTGTACAGGTAGCCTTCCAGATTATTGATTCTATACTGTACAGTAAACTGTACGTTGATGATATTTTCATCACCAGTAAGCATCAGGGATTCCTTCATCACTTGACGGTAACGAGCCGGAGGCCCCGGGTCAATGGTACGGAAGCCAATTTCAAGTCGGCGTACTTCTGTGACCTTCTCTATGTCTATATTCTCGATAGGCGAGGGTAAATGGTAGTGTGGGCCTGGCCCAACAACGCGATCAACAACTCCGAAACGCTTTACTACGGCTTGTTCTTGAGGATCAACGATGAAAAATCCGGTTGCCAGCCAGACAGCGGCTGCAACAACAATCAAGATTAGGCCTGCGTTGCCTTGAGGCAGACGGTGCCGGAAGCGATTCTGTAGATTATTCAGCAGTTCATCGACATTCGGCGGAGTTGGTTGTCGCTTGTCCCAAGGTGATTTGCGAGGTGGCTTGTTCCAGGAGTCCATGAGGTCCGTTTATAGAAGTTGGGCGTTGGTACTCTTTGTTAACAGCCTAGAAAGCAGGACAGAAAATACAAGGAAATTCGATGGTTGCCAATTTAGGCAGTCAGAATTTCTGAGCCATTAGAAGTGACCCGAATGGTGTGTTCCCACTGAGCGGAAAGCGATCCGTCCTGTGTGACAGCCGTCCATCCATCGCTGAGCAATTTACATTCTGGACGACCAATATTGATCATTGGTTCAATGGTGAAGACCATATTGGGTTGAAGCAATACGCCCGTATTAGGCTTGCCATAATGAAGAGTTTGAGGCTCTTCGTGGAATTCAATACCGACTCCATGACCAGCGAAGTCTCTGACAACAGAATAGCCCAGACCTTCTGCGTGAGTCTGAATTGCGTAGCCAATGTCTCCGGTAGTTTTACCAGGCTTTACTTGCTGGATACCAATCTGCAGGCATTGTTGGGTAATATCGACTAAGTTTTTTGCTTCTTCCGAGACATCTCCAATCAGGAACATCCGGCTTGCGTCACCATAGTATCCATCGAGGATACTAGTGACATCAACATTGGCAATGTCCCCCTCCTTCAGTACTTCATTGCCGGGAATTCCATGACAGATAACATTGTTGACCGAAGTGCAAACGCTCTTGGGAAATCCTACTGCTGATTTGCCACGATAGTTGAGTGGTGCAGGGTAGGCGTTGTTGGCCAAGGTCTCTTCGTGAACCCAGTCATTGATCTGTTCGGTTGTGATACCTGGACCTATTCGCTCCTGCACCATATCTAGAATCTTGCGCGTCAACTGGCTACTACGCCGAATGCCTTCAATCTGCTCTTCTGTCTTGATAATCACCCCTCGGGTTCCTCGTCTTCCAAAAGAGCTCATCTTGTCTCGTAGCATATGGCACTTCTTATATTTTTTGCCACTGCCACACCAGCACAAATCATTACGGGAAGTTTTCATGGAATCTCTTGGATGCTGCTCATCGGAGCAGGGTCAGTATACGTGAGAGCTGATAGCCAGAAGTCAGGCTTTCGCGTGGGTCGTGCGACCAGTAGATGATTTGCCCTTTGCCACTGATTTCATCAACATCTACAAATCCCCAGTAGCGACTGTCTGCGCTGTTGTAACGGTTGTCTCCCATCACGAATAACTTTCCTTCAGGGATTTGGACTGGCCCAAAGTTGTTGACTGGTCCATCGCTGAAGCTTTGGTTTTGATCGGATTGCCCTTTTGGGCGATCAAAAAAAGCATAGGGTTCGCCCAATTCTTTCCCATCGATGAACACTTTATCATTGCGAATCTCCAGGGTCTCTCCAGGGAGTCCAATTGTCCTCTTGATATAATCAACCGACGGATTTTTTGGATAAGGGAAGATGACAATATCTCCTCGTTTGACTGGATCAGTGAAGACTCGTATACCCAGAATCGGAATTTCTGTGCCATAGGTATACATTGTCGCGAAGATGTGATCACCAATTTGAATGGTAGGGATCATCGATCCTGAAGGAATTTTGAAGGGTGCGAACAGGTATGTGCGTACCACTGTCGCGACAATCAGCGCAAATAGGAGAGCTTCAACCCACTCACGGATCGAACGGTTTGGAATCAGACGGTCTAATCGACAATACCCCTTGGCACTTCGAAGAAGGAGTTTTTCGTTGTTACGAACCGCGGCGGTCTCAGGTAACTCTGCTTGTAATTCTTCGGGAGTTTCGAAGAACTTTTCCTCAAGGTGAGATAATTGACCGATGACTTCTTCGCTCAGTCCTTTGCGTTGCAGTTTGCGAAAGGTTTTCTGTGAAAATTTGTAGGAAATGAGAGGAAATAGGTTCATTGTGTGGCAGTACTGAGAGCGGACACGGCAGAATCAAGGAAATCAAAAGAATCATCTTTGGGGCAAGCCTGCAGAGAGGGCAAGGCAAAAGTGAGTTCGACAAGCTTATGGATTCAAGTACTGGAAAGAGCAAGGTGAGAGATAGGTTGCTGCTCTGAAGAGCGAAATATCGTTTCCTGAATGGTGTTGGAATAGCGCAGAATCCCCAGTTCATAAAAACTCTGCAGAAAGTGAGTGTTGGGATTCCATCTTTGGCAAAATTGCTGACTCTGCTTTGTATTGGTCAAGATCATTTGGGCTTTGCCACAAATTTCTGGAAGTGCTTTTGTATCAGTTTTTTGCTCTGTGTCTTCTGTTTCCAAATGATGGTAAATCAGATCACAGAGTCCAGCAGCTTGAGTAATTTGACTCCCATCCGTGAGAAAGGACCAAACAAGTGGGTTCTCCCAGCCAAGTTGCTGGAAGCGATGTCGAAGTAGCCACCCCAATAATTTATGGTAAATGGGGGTTTTGCTCAACAAGGGAATTTCGCTCGTGGACCAGATGTAGAGATTTGTCTCAGTTTGACGGATTGGAGAGATCCATCGGTTCATCTTCTCCTGCCAGGAAAATTTTGTTTGTGATATTTGGGAGTTGACGGTGGCAAATAAAACGCGATGGCTAGTTCGAGTTAGATGTTGGGCCAGTTGTTGCTCGTAAAAAGAGGAACTGTGATTCCATTCGTGATCTGTGAGTACAATCAAATCTCTAGGCCGTTGGGAAGTTGGTCCCAGGCGTACCTCTTCCCACCATTGAGCTCTAGAGAAGCGCTGAGTTCCTCGGAAGTGCCAATAGCCCTTCAACAGTGCTTTGATCATTGACCAGGGTAGTAGGTGGATTTTTTGAGAGTAGGCGAAGAGCTGGGACAGTCCCCAGTGCTTCAGATTCCAACTTTGTAGTAGAAGGCGATAGCTTAAGAGGGTTCCTGAAGCATAGATAAAGAGGAAAAGCAAAGCTGGTAATCGGGTAGTTGGTAAGAAAATTAGGCTTATCAGGATCAGCATCTGCACAAGTGCAATCAGGCTGTAGCCCCATTTTTTTAAGTTGGGAACCCGGAGGCCGCATACTTGATGGATGTCCAATTGCTGTGTGGCGCGCCATGGAAATCGTCGACTCAGTAAGCCATCAAAAAAGTAGCGCTTTGCCAATTGAGTTGGACGAGAAGCTTTTGGAGCTAAGGGAGGATGGTAGACGATCAGGTCTTGGGCGAAGGGAATGGAGAAGCCTCCTTCGAGAATTGAGAAAGCAAGGTCAGTGTCTTCCCGGAAAGGAATTTTGTATCCAGAGTGGAAATGGCAAAATTGTTTGCGAACCAGCAAGTTACATGTTGGATATCGACCGCCTTGACGGTTTTCAGTCTGGTGCGTCAAGGGCGTGATTTGTTCTCGATTACCAACGATAGTCTGACCTTCAATAGCTCCTGCGCCTGGTTGGTCGTGAATCCAAGTCAATGCTGATGCCACCCAATTTGAGTCGGCTTGTACATCAGCATCGAGTAGGCCAATCCAATTGAATCGAGCCAAGGCTACTCCAGCGTTGCGTGCTCGACCTGGGCCAGAGCGATGCTGATGTAGAACTCGTAGTTGGAGACGGGTTTGTTGATGAAATTCCTCCAACATTTTTGCGGTATCGTCTGTTGAGCCATCGTTCACCACAACGACTTCAAAACTAGACGTCGGAGCCGTCTGCAGTTCCAGAGCTTGCAGGCAATTTTTCAACAAGCTGCTGCTATTGTAACTGGGTATTACGACTGATAGAGAATCAGGCGATGAGACAAAAAAATCAGGAGGAAGAGAAGTTGACACGGAGAGACGAAGTATTAGAGAACCAGCAGTCGCTGGTGCGAGCACTTCGCGGTTCGTTGCCGTATTTGGAAGAGTTCCATCATCAAATTTTCGTTGTTTGTGTCAGTGGAGAATTATTACAACGAGATGCCGCTCCCAAAATCATGGAAGAACTTGCACTATTGCATCGCGTTGGAGTCCAATTGGTGTTGGTTCATGATAGCCAACTATTGAATCAGTCCTCCCTGGACACAAGTTCGTTTCCAGTAGCAGTTTCGCGTCATGATCTTAAAGCAGTACAGCAGCAAGTTGCAGCAATCAACTGGGAATTTTTGACCAAACTCTGCCTGTATGGGCATGGAATTATGCCACTTAGTGGTCACTTTGTCACTGCTCGTGCTGATGAACGCTCTAATGCACTAGAAATGGACTCATCCAATGGGGTTGTGCAGGAGGTGGACCTTGTGGCTATTCGGGAGACTCTACAACTAGGGCACACCCCGTTGCTAGCTCCTTGGGGGACAGGCCAGCAAGGCCATCTTTGGATACTAGAAGCTAGGGAACTAGCAACAGAACTAGCCATTCGGCTGAGAGCTAAGAAATTAATATTGTTGGAGAATATATCATCTCCATTGATTGAGAAAGACAGAAATACCTCAATTTTACGCCAATGGATGTGTCAGCAGAGTTCTATAAGTGAAATCAACCGACTCCGATTAGAATGCATGGCTACCGCATGTGAAAGGGGTGTAACGAGATGTCATTGGTTGGATGCAACTGAGGAAGGAGCCCTGCTAACGGAGACGCTCACTTCTGGTGGAATTGGCCTGATGGTCACCAACACAGCTTACCAACAGGTGCGGGTGGCTAGGCCTAGTGATATTCCTCAAGTTTGGGGACTGCTGAGTGGGCCGATGAGAGACGCTAGTATTGTCCGGCGCAGTACTTCCTATCTTGAACAACACATCGAACGATATCGGTTGTTTTGTCAGGATGAGGATGTGTTGGGTTGTTGTGAACTGATTAGTTATCCAGAACAGCAAACTGTAGAGATTGCGGCCTTGTCAGTAGCGTTAGCTTATCGTAACCAGGGAATTGGGAGAGAACTCGTTAACGTCGTCCTTGGAGAGGCAAAGAGACAGGGAGCACAACAAGCAATCGCATTGAGTACACGTGAGGACAATGTATTCATGAATTGTGGCTTCAATGAATGTTCACTAGAAGACCTTCCTCCGGAGAAACGTTTTAACTATGACTCTCCTCAATCGAAGATCTATATCTATTCACTTGTGGAACCCAGTAAGGACCTTAGCACAGACTGAATCTGAAGGTTGTTTGGATCCAACTGGCTCGCCGTGTTTAGAGCCATCTTGGCCTGGTCCATCTCACCAAGCTCTCGGTAGAGCAGTCCTAAATTCCACCAAGCTACTGCATATCCTGGAAACTTGGCTGTGACACTTTCCAAGAAACTCTTGGCATCTTCATAGCGCCCCTTCTTGATCAAAACAGTACCTAAGCGTAAGCCACTTTTGGGATTCTCCGGATTGATTTGCAAAGACTCTCTGTAAAGTGATTCTGCGAGATTGTAGTCGCGCTGTTTTTCGTAACTGAAACCAAGATAAAGTGCGACTTCATCATTTTTTGGAAAGCGATCTCGGAGCTCTAACAAGTTGTTATGAGCAATCTCCGTCTGGTTTTGCACAAGAGCTATGCGAGCCAGATAGAGGGCAGGTACTACGGTTTCAGGCTGCATTTGTTGGGCAGCCTCCATCGCTGCTTTGGCACCTTCCCAATTTTCCTGATCGAACTGAGTCACCCCTTGTTGTAACAATTCCAGATAACGTGAGTTTCCCGATTGTTGCGTATCATAAGCAAGATCAGAAGTGCTAGTTGGTTGCACACTTTGGGGTAGCCATGGTCGTAACTCTGGACGCAAAACAGTGAAAGCCCGATTGGGGTTCTCAGGGCTTTCAACAAAGGGATAGTAGCGCAGACCACGTTGGATTGCCCGAGGGTTGGGCTCATCATCATTAAGGCTCAAACCATACAAAAGCCACGCAGGACCGTGGTAGGGATGACGGGCATTGGCAATCACGGCTTCAGCCTTTGCTTCGAATCGCTGACCTTGTACATAAAACCAGAGGGAGGAGAGTGCACGATATTCAGCGTGGTCAGAAAAGTCATCTTGTAAAGAATCTAAATCTTGCTGAATCTCATCGAGAAGCTCAGGTGGAACTGGTTGCTGAGTGTAGGCTTCCTGTAATTGTAGGATGACTGATTGGAAGCGCACTCGCTTATCTAGGCCTTCATACTGTTCTGTGAGATTTTGTAGTGCCTGAAGGTGTGCACTACGTGTTTCGGCGATCCAAGGTTGTGGATTGAGATCCTTCCAGCGATAAAAAGCCTCTAGTGCTTCAAAGGAAACATCCTGAGGAAAGAGGAGCAAGTCTGCGAAGACTGCATTCCTAGTCTGTAGCACCTGAAGTAGTTCTTGGAGCAAAGCATCGACACTTTGTAAAGAATGCTGACTGCGAAAATCTTCCTTCTGAAGTTGGTTGTTATTGATTGAAAAGAGAGTCCAGCGAATGGAGAGTTGCTGAAGAACCTGTTGGGTAGACAGTTGAAGCAGATGGGATAATCGAGCTTCACGCATTATCTGTTCAACTTGATCGGGCAGGCGCTCTTTCCAAAGCCCAACCGTTTCCGGGGCCATCACAGCAAATTGATCGTTGAACTGGAACTGGCGGGTAAGCTCTTCCTGAAGGAAGCGAGGGAACGAGTTATCTTGCTGAATACGGTAGAGATTCTGAACAGGAAGGATACCTACGTGGAGGCGAGTCTGAGCAAACGCTAAGGAGGAGGCCAGCAACAGTACTGTGCTACCTAGGCAGCACAGTACAAAAGACCGAAAAAGCGGTCCTACCACGGGGATGCGGCGTAGGAATTGACAGAGTTGTGGGAATTGTGGTGGCTGACATCAACATCTTGGGAATTATCTTCGCTGGATTCCATATTAGCAGCTTCGATCTCTTCAGCAGTTTCTTCCTCAGCGGCTTCAACAGTTTCTTCAATTTCTTCAGTGATCTCAGCGGAGGATTCACACTCATCAGCAGCGGCTTCGAGTTCTTCAAAGCTGTCAATCAACAGCGCGAGTTTGTCATGCATTTCTTGACGCTCTGCTTCAAGAACTGTGTTCTGTTCTTTGAGGTTGTCAATTTCTAGTTGATATTCTTCAATTTTTTCAACTGCTTGCCGAATGCGGGATTCCAGGCGGGAAAGTAAGTCAGACATTGCTGGTCCTCAATGGAAATGTTTGGGTGTCGTGGTCCATGACAGTGAGCGGATGACTGCAAGCATAGCAGATCCGGAAGAGAACAGTATGCAACAAGTGTACAAGCTAGGTTAGGATGTAATTAACTGAGGAAAGGTTGAGTCGAAATTGAAAGTTTAATCATTATGGAAAGAAATCTAGGGGATTGGACTAAGAATTCGGATTATCGGTATCGACTAATTAATAATTTGTACAAAAAAGACCCAACTATGATGAATAATCTTCTCAAGAAATAAACAGTTGGTAAAAATTTCGAATTGATTATGAGTTCTTCTTTGTACATTCGAACTAAATTTTTATTACTCTCTCCAGTCTTTTGATAGTAAGCTATATATTGTTTTATAAAATAAAATTTTTCGTGAGGCAAAACTCTCATCCAAAATTGATAATCCATTCTAGAATAGTAGTACTCATTAAAAGATCCATACATAGTGAAAATATTTTTTTTTATAAATGATGCTTGATGTGAGAGTTTGGCTTTGCTCGCAATTCCTAGTTGGTTAGTTAAATTTTTAGATGGAAGAGAAAATCCATCAGATCGACAAAATCCAGTCAGAATATTTTGCTCCGAATGCTTCTCCAAAAGAGAAAGAATGTCAAAACGAATAAAATAGTCACCAGAGTTCATAAAATTTAGCCAACTATTTTTGGAAAGTAGTAATGCTTTGTTGAAGGCATGACTGATGCCACGGTCAGGCTCACTGATCCAGTATGTTAAATGTTCGTTATATTTCTGAATAAGTTCGACTGTGCCATCAGTACTTCCACCATCAATAAGAATATATTCAAGTCCATTTCCTTGTTGATTGATAACGGATTGGATTGTCTGTTCTATAAATTCTACATTATTAAAAACTATTGTAATTACGGTGAGATTTTTCTTGGTAAGATTGGAATCATTAAGTAGAAGCCGTCTCCCACCTTCAGCTTTTCGATAAGTATTTCTCGGTAAAGTATATTTGACGGCATCATTATCATTGCATATATTTGATACTTTCGAAATGTTTAGAGAACTTCGGGTAGTCGAGAACTTTTCAGATTTTGATTTTAAGTTAGTATTTAAGAAAGAGTAGAAAAAATTAGCTAGATCGCTTGAAAGGAATTTTATTGCTACTAATCCACGATATACCTTTTGATAATTTGAAGCAGAGAGATAGTGCTCCGGAATAGGATGCCAAATATTTGTTGCAAAGAATTTTTCTTTAGAGTAGGGCAACTTTGTAAAGTTAAAACCTGTGTATGAATTTGGAAATTCAAGATCATCAGCACATATATACAAAATTAATTTTTGCTTTTTCTTAGCAAAAGAATAGTCTCTATTTTGATTATGCATGAGATTGAAATCAAGAAAATCTATCAGGTGTTGCTTAAAAATTTCTGAGCCAAAGGCATAACGAATGTCTATGGACCAGGTTTGTTCATCAAAAGCCTCGGCTAATAATGAACAACAACCGATCCAGCCAGATAAGCATGTAGGTGGGTGTGAATTTCGATCTAGCAACCGCTTGAAATGGCAGGGAATGCCGGATATTTGATTTAAGTGATTGGTAGAGAAGTTAAAGCATAAAGTATTTAAGATAATTCCTTTTAGTTAATAT